>JANYEC010000044.1 GCA_025363295.1 Akkermansiaceae bacterium | reverse complement strand
GGAAGTGCCGCCACCTTCAACGAGGGTGGTGTTTTCCTTGGTGATGGTGACACGCTTGGCTTCACCGAGGTCGCTGAGTTCCACAGACTCCAGCTTGATGCCGAGGTCTTCGGTGATCACGCGGCCACCGGTGAGGATGGCGAGGTCTTCGAGCATGGCCTTGCGGCGGTCGCCGAAACCAGGAGCCTTGACGGCAGCGATGTTGAGGATGCCGCGAAGCTTGTTGACGACGAGAGTCGCGAGGGCTTCACCCTCGACGTCTTCAGCGATGATGAGCAGCGGGCGGCCGGTCTTGGCCACCTTTTCAAGGAGAGGAAGCATGTCCTTGAGGGACGAGATCTTCTTCTCGTTGATGAGGATGTAAGCGTTCTCGAGGAAGGCTTCCATGGACTCGGGGTTGGTGACGAAGTAAGGGCTGAGGTAGCCTTTATCGAACTGCATGCCTTCGACGACTTCGAGGGTGGTTTCGATGCCTTTGGCTTCTTCAACCGTGATCGTTCCGTCTTTGCCGACTTTGTCCATGGCTTCAGCGATGATGCCGCCGATTTCCTGATCCGAGTTAGCGGAAATGGAAGCGACCTGGGCGATTTCCTTAGCGTCGGAGACGGGCTTGGAAAGCACTTTCAGTTGGGCCACGATTGCTTCTGTAGCCTTCATGATACCGCGTTGCAGCGAGATCGGATTGGCACCGGCGGTGACGTTGCGGAGGCCTTCTTTGTAGATGGCTTCGGCAAGTACGGTAGCCGTCGTAGTTCCGTCACCTGCGATGTCGGAGGTGCGGCTGGAAACTTCGCGGATCAGTTGGGCACCCATGTTTTCATAAGGGCACTCAAGTTCGATTTCCTTAGCTACCGAGACACCGTCCTTGGTGATGGTTGGGGAACCGAATTTCTTGTCGAGGATCACGTTACGTCCAGCAGGCCCGAGGGTTGCTTTGACGGCGCGAGCAAGTTTTTCCACACCGCGCAGGAGGGCCTGGCGTGCGGCTTCGTCGAATTGGAGTTGTTTGGCCATAATAGTGTAATTTAAGATTTGAGATTTGAAATTTCAGATTGGGCGATTAGCCGACGATGCCGAGGATGTCGGATTCGTTGATGATGAGGACTTCTTGGCCATCGAGTTTGACTTCGGTGCCGCCGTATTTGGAGATGAGAACCTTGTCGCCGACCTTGACGGTGAACTCGATGAGCACGCCCTTGTCGTCTTTGCCGCCAGTTCCGAGGCTGAGAACTTCAGCTTCTTGTGGCTTTTCCTTGGCGGTGTCCGGGACGATGATGCCGCCAGCGCTGATTGCTTCAGCTTCGAGACGTTTGACGAGGACGCGTTGTCCGAGTGGTTTAATGTTAGCCATATTGTTGTATGTGTGGTTTGTTGTTTTTCTGTGAGAAGCCACGCCCGTGAGGGAGTGGAAAGTGAGCAGTGATCAGTGATCAGTAGAAAGAGGTTCCAGAGCTTCGAGCCATTGGTCGAGTTCGTGGTCGAGTTGGGTGGTGAGGAAATTTTGCCAGAATTGGAAATCGCCGGAGTCGGCGGCTTCGAGGGCGTGGTAGTAGGCTTGGCGGAGGTCGGTGGGAATGGAAATCGGCGGGTAGCCTGCGGCGAGGAGGATGAAATTCATCGCGAGGCGGGCGGTGCGGCCATTGCCATCGGCGAAGGGATGGATGTGTGCGATGCCGTGATGGAACCGGGCGGCGCGTTCGACGGGATCGGCGATGGTGGCGATTCCGGTGAAAAGCTCGGTCATGAGATCCGGGACTTTGATCGGATTCGGCGGGATGAAGTTGGCTCCGGCGATCCGCACAGTGGAGGTGCGGTAGCTGCCTGCGAAGCTGTCTTCCACACGGGTGAGGACGATGCGGTGAAGATCGAGAAGGTCTCTTTCAGTGAGCGAGGCATCGGGCTGGGCGAGTTCCTTCACGCGGTCCCATGCTTGCATGAGATTCACCGCTTCCATGTGATCCTTCAGCGGCTTGCCGGAAACGGTAACGCCTTTGGAAAGGACGATCTCCGTTTCGCGGAGCGTGAGGCTGTTGCCCTCGATGGAGTTGGACTCATACACCATCCGCACATCCCACGCCGCCGCAAGGCTGGTGACCGACTCCGGAGAGAGCGGGCGCAGAGCGGCGAGGCGTTGGTGTTTAGTGGTGAGGGTGTTCATGATTGGTTTCCTTTGTGGGGAAGTTTCTTTTCGTCGGATTTGAGGCGGCGTTGGACTTTTTTGAGATCTTCTGCGGGTGGGAGATTTTCGGGAACGATGTTCCGCTCGCCTAGCAGGTTGCGGACATCCGTGTTGTTTTTGACGTGTTCGTGGGAGATGGCGCGTTCCGTGTCCAGGCCATCGCGGGTGATGCTGAAGGTGGTGATTTCGTTGGCGAAGTCCTTGGCTTTGATGGTGATGGTCGGGAGGAAATCGGCCAGCGGGCGGTTGTCCGGGACGCCAAGGCGGGTCTTCATGTCTTGGGTGCTGTTGCCACCGAAGAGGGCATGGTCGCCCTTACTGCGGATGATGCCGAAACTCCGGTCGTCTTCGACCTTTTCAAAAATGAGCGAGGAAAGCAGCTTCTCGGATTCGGTCAGTTTGGCGCGGGCTTGCAGTCGCTCGACCTCTGCAAGGCGGAGTTCGATGAGTTCCTGCCGCCGGGTTTGGAGGGCGAAATAGGTTTGGCAAAACGCGATCTCTTCCTTCCCGGGATCGCCGTTCTGGGCGATGAGGTAACAAGCGTAGCGAGTGAGGGCGAAATCCTGGATCTCACGCTGCCCGCCCTTGCCGTGGCTGATCAATTTCCCGACCTCAAGAAATTGATCGGAAGCCTTATTCCCAGAGGTTTCGCAGGCGATCATCGCGTGGTCGATGACCTTGCGAAAGTTGTCCCATTTGGTGTAGCCGAAGACCACTTGGAGGTCCCGCGCCAGCCAGAATTCCACGCCGGTCTCGAACTCGGTTTGGACGAGACTTTCGAGTTCCGTTAGGAGTTTGGTGATGACGGATTTCTTCATGGCCGGGGATTGGGGATCAATTTACTGAGGCCAGTAAATTGATCGGGGTTTGTCACCATCCGCACATCCCACGCCGCCGCAAGGCTGGCAACCGACTCCGGAGAGGGCGGGCGTAGTGCGGCGAGGCGTTGGTGTTTGGATTGGATGGCTAGGTCCATCGGGAGTTCTTAATTCTATGTCAGGACTTAAATATTCAGTCCTGCGAGCTGCTTTTACATTCTTGAAGCGTCTTTTCTATGGCCGCGATACGCGTAGACTCCCAATTCCAATTCGCAGCTTTCGCCAGTTCAAACAACTCCGTAAGATCCCTTGTCACATCAGGTCGCTTAAAGCTTTGCCCGTCGTTATATCGCAGGGATTCATTCATGACTTCCTCAAGCTTGCCAGAACCGCCCAGTTTTCCGAAATGATCCCCTACATTCCAAGTGAGCTCAATATCCAACCCGTTTTTGGCCGCGACAGTGAGCGAATTGTATATAATAGGTTTGTTCTGCATTAGTCTCGATTTTTTTGTGCTACAGAGGTAACGAATGAAGTTCGTTTTAATAAAAATTCTCACTTTTATTTATTGTCTGCCTCTTCCTTGGCTGCGTCGTTGACTTGCTGGAAATGCTCGGTTTCAGATGCCAGGATATTTGAGATATACTGTTCTTCCTGTTCGTTTAACTCCATACAGGCCAGCAACTCGTCCAGCCGTCGCTTTAAATGCAAACCATAGTGAACAATCGTCTTCTGCTTGATAACAGCCATATTTCCACCGCCTGGATCGACATTTGAATAGTGAGCCATCGACAACATGGTATCGTTTTTGGCGTCAATTCGGCAGAGTTGGATTGCCGTCAGAACTTCGGTATTTAGTTTCATAGTGGTTGGCGGTATAAGATGGTCGCAGAGATTAATCCACCACTTCGGCATCGACGACCTTGCCCTTCGCTTGCTTCGGCTCGTTAGAAGCGGCTTCGGCTGGTTCGACATCGGGCATTTCAGCTCCGCCTGCACCGGCACCGGCTTTTTGGGCGGCTTCGGCGAGGGCTTGGAGGGAGCCTTCTAGATCACTAACAGCGCTGTTGATTTTATCCACGTCATCGCTAGAGATCGCGTCTTTGACGGCTTGGATTTTTCCGTTGAGGAGGTCCTTGAGTTCGGCGGGGGCGTTGTCGCCGAGTTCGCCGAGTTGTTTTTCGACGTTGAAGACGAGGTTGTCGGCCTTGTTCTTGGCATCGACTTTTTCAACGCGCTTTTTGTCTTCGTCGGCGTGGGCTTCGGCGTCGCGCTTGGCTTTTTCGATCTCGTCCTTGGAGAGCCCGGAGGAACCTTGGATGGAGATTTTCTGTTCCTTGCCGGATTGTTTGTCCTTGGCGGAAACGTGGAGGATGCCGTTTGCGTCGATGTCGAAAGTGACTTCAATTTGCGGCTCACCACGGCGGGCCGGGGCGATACCATCCAGCTTGAAGTTTCCTAGCAGTTTATTGTCCACGAACATCGGGCGCTCACCTTGGCAAATGCGGATATCCACGGCGGGCTGGCTGTCGGAAGCGGTGGAGAAAATCTGCGACTTTTTGGCCGGGATGGTGGTGTTGCGCTCGATCATGGCGGTGGCGCGGGAGCCTTCCGTTTCGATGGAGAGCGTGAGCGGGCTAACGTCGAGCAGCAGCACGTCTTTGACATCGCCGCGGAGGACGCCGCCTTGGATGGCAGCGCCGATGGCGACGACTTCATCCGGGTTCACGCCTTGGTGAGGAGTTTGGCCGGCGAGTTCACGGGCGATTTCGACGACTTTCGGCATCCGGGTCATGCCGCCGACGAGGACAAGCTCATTGATTTCCTTCGCGGTGAGGCCAGCTTCCTTGAGGCAATCGCGGACGGGCTTCTTGGTGCGCTCGAAAAGGGAATCTGTGAGTTGCTCCAGTTTCGACCGGGTGAGAGTCAGCTGGATATGCTTCGGTCCGGTGGCATCCGCCGTGACGAAAGGCAGGCTGATGTCGTAAGACTGGGTGGAAGAGAGTGCGATTTTGGCTTTTTCCGCTTCTTCTTTAATGCGCTGAAGTGCGTCGGGTTGGCCGGAAAGGTCGATGCCTTGATCCTTTTTGAACTCGCCCACGATCCATTGAATGAGAGTGTTGTCCCAATCGTCACCACCGAGCATGGTGTCGCCATCGGTGGCAAGGACTTCGAAAACGCCGTCGCCGATTTCGAGGACAGAGATATCGAATGTGCCGCCGCCGAGATCATAGACGGCGATTTTTTCGTCGGACTTCTTGTCGAGTCCGTAGGCGAGGGCGGCTGCGGTCGGCTCGTTGATGATGCGGAGCACTTCGAGACCGGCGATTTCACCGGCGGCCTTGGTGGCGTTGCGCTGGGAATCATTGAAATAGGCGGGAACCGTGATGACGGCCTGGGTGATTTTTTCACCGAGCTTGGCTTCGGCATCGGCTTTGAGCTTGCCGAGGACCATCGCGGCGATTTCTTGCGGTGAGTAGGTTTTCTTTTCGCCAGCCACTTCCACTTGGATGTGGGCGTCGCCATTCGCGGCGGCGACGATGGTGTAAGGCATGCGTTTGTCGGCATCCTTCAGCTCCGAGAACTTGCGGCCGATCAGGCGCTTGGCAGAGAAAATGGTATTTTGCGGGTTGGTAACCGCTTGGCGCTTAGCGGCTTGGCCCACGAGGCGCTCACCGTTTTTTGCGAATGCCACCACGGATGGAGTGGTGCGTGCGCCTTCTGAGTTTTCCAACACAGTGGACTCGCTGCCGTCCATGACGGCCATGCAGGAGTTGGTGGTGCCGAGGTCGATTCCGAGAATTTTTGACATTGGGGTGGTTCTTTCTGGTTTTGGCGGTTGAGGCCTTGGTTGATGTCAACCTTTCGCAGGGCGTGTGCCGATCAAGGTTGGTTTCTATAAGTGATTGGAAATTAGTGAATTTTAAATCTGTTACCCCGGCTATCATACAAATCCCCCATCGATTCGCGACACTTTGTCACATTTTCCCGAGGACAGATTGTCACAGTGGGCACAATTGCACGCTTTTCGTTTCCAACCTTGTATCCCTCGTGCATTCCCTTCTAGGGTCCGCCGCACCTCATGAGAGCCCAGCCTTTCAAATGGATCGCGCGTGGCAAACCGTTTCGGAAAAACGAAATGGGATCGCAAGGCACGTTTCCGCCCATACTTGAACACCTGATCCGCCAACGGGGCCTTCCCGCCGGCGTGGACTTGGAGGGCTACCTACGCCCGCGTTTAAGGGACTTGGCAGATCCATTTTTGATTCCGGACATGAAACCGGCGGTGGAGCGAGTGCTTTTGGCCATCGATCGTGGAGAAAAAGTCTGCATTTACGGCGATTATGATGTGGATGGAGTCACTTCCATCACCCTGATGCGGCGGATTTTGAGAGCTTACGGATTGGAGCCACGAACCTTTATTCCGCGCCGGGGGCCGGAAGGCTATGGACTGAGCACTGCGGCGTTGAAGCGCTGCATGGAGGAGGGGCCGAAACCGGATTTGATGATCACGGTGGATTGTGGCACGGTTTCGATTCCTGAGGTGGCTGCCCTGCGAGCGGATGGGATCGACGTGCTCATCGTGGATCACCATGAGCCTGAGCTGGCGGGTCGGCCGGATTGCTGCGCTTTGGTCAATCCAAAGTGCGGGACGGAATTCACTTACCTTTGTGCAGCCGGGGTGGTTTTTAAATTGGGCCACGCGCTTTTAAAGACGAGGCCGATCGACTTAGATTTAAAGGAACTGATTGATCTGGTGGCAGTAGCGACTATTTCAGACATCGTTCCCATGATTGGGGAAAATCGTTTGATGGTGCGCCACGGACTCAAGCACCTGCCGAGCACGATGAATCCCGGTCTGCGTGCCCTTCAAGAAGTCACCGGAATGAACGGAAATGCCACCTCGATGGATGTCGGCTTCCGGATCGGCCCTCGCCTCAATGCCGCGGGCCGGATGGATGCGCCGGAAGACGCGCTCGCCACTCTAACGACTGACTGCCGCCGCTTAGCGCATGATTATGCAGTTAAGTTAGATGCCTATAACAAGGAGCGCCAAACCCACGAAGGTCTGATCCGTCGCGAGGCGGTGGAAATGCTTACCCGTGATTTTAATCCGGAGCGCGATCCCGTCATCGTGCTTGGCTCGCGTGCTTGGCACCACGGCGTGGTCGGCATCGTCGCGTCACGGTTAATGCGACAGTATCACAAGCCGACGTTCGTGATCGCCATTGATGAAGATGGGATTGGCAAAGGCTCGGGTCGCAGCATCGACGGCATTTCCCTCGTGGACGCCATCCGCGCCTGTGAAAGCAATCTCATCGCCGGCGGTGGGCACGCGATGGCCGCCGGGCTATCGATTAGAGAGGAGCAAATGGACAGTTTTCGCGCCCAATTCTCGGAATATGTCATGACTAACAGCAGCGCGGCACAGCGCCAACCGACGCTGATGTATGACGCAGAAATTTCCTTTGACCAATTGTCTTTGGAATTCCTTGCTAGCTACGACCTGCTTCAGCCCTTCGGAAATAGCAATCCGCAGCCGGTGTTCATCTCCCGGGGAGTCGGCCTGAGTCGCTCGCCCCTGCACATGAAGAACAACCACTTACGCTTCATGTTACGCCAAGGCTATCACGAGCAGGACGCCGTTTTCTTCGGCGGTGGCGAATATCCGCTCCCCAATCCTCCGTGGGACATCGCCTTTACGATTGATAGAAACACCTTCCGCGGCCGCACCACGCTTCAACTCATCATTCAAGATGTGCGGGCCGCAGAGGTATAATTTTGCGAATGGCGCTCTAACTATTTTTCAGCACGATGCGGTAAGTCGCCTTGCCCGAGCGGAGATGATCCAGTGCGGCATTCACGTCATTCATCGCGAATGTTTCGATTACCGGTGCGATCGAATGGCGGGCGCAGAAATCCAACATCGTTGCCACCGTCGCGGGCGATCCTAACGGTGAACCGGAGATCGACTTTCTTCCACCGATCAGGGAAAACGCACGCACCGGCACTGGCTCTAACACAGCACCCACAAAATGCAATCTTCCGCCGGGCGCCAGCGCCGCGACATAGGCGTCCCAGTCCACGCTTACGTTCACCGTCACGAGAATGAAATCTAACGAACCCGCAATTTTCCCCAGCGCCGCCGCATCACGCGTCCCCACGACGTGATGCGCGCCGAGTTTCCGCGCTTCATCCGCTTTTGCCTCACTGGATGTAAACGCCGTCACCTCGCAGCCCCACTTGTTGAGAAATTGCACTGCCATGTGGCCCAGTCCACCGATCCCGATTACCCCCACGCGGTCCGTTGGCTTCACTCCAAAATCCGTGATCGGTGCGAAGACCGTGATACCCCCGCAGAAAAGCGGACCTGCGCTGGCGGGATCGAGTTTTTCCGGCAGTTTGATCGCCCACTCCCAATTCGCACGCACTCTATCAGCAAACCCACCGTGGCGACCCACGATCATTTGCTCGCCATTCGCGCAGAGATTGTGATGTCCTGATAGACAAGGCTGGCAGGACATGCAACTCCCAGCGAACCAACCGAGACCCACCCGGTCGCCGATGGCCAGACCCTTTACTTGATCGCCCATTTTTTCGATCACGCCCACCACCTCATGACCGGGCACCAGCGGATAGCTGGCGTTCCCCCAATCGTTATCGAGCATCGAAAGGTCCGAGTGGCAGATCCCGCAGGATTCCACGTTCACTTGCACTTGCTCCGGGCGCAGCGCACCGGGATCGAATTCAAATTCTGCCAGTGCATTTCCCGCTTTCGTTGCCGCCCATCCGTGAAAGTTTTCAGTCATCCGGGCACTGTGGATGGTAATTCCTCCAAGGCAAATTTCCATTGCGAGAAATTTTATTTTCTCATCACACCACTCACCCGAATAATTTCGCTTCGCATAAAAAATCGTCGTTCTTCAGAAGCCCCTGTTGCCTTCGCTCATGAAAGCTGGTAACCCTCTTTTAAATGGATCGGAGCATGCCGCAGCTTGAATTCAGATGGACCTCTTGGTTCCGCGTCCTGAAACCTGCGGAAGCCCCTCGCAAGCAATCACTCCGGGAGGATGGTGGTCTAACGGCATGGTGTGTAGAAGCCTCAAAAACGCTTTTGCTCCACGAGCTCGCGCGAAAAGTAAGCGTCTCATGGAACCCTCGCATGCAGACCACCGCGGGACGTGCCTGGTGGCCGGATCGTGCCATCGAGCTCAATCCGAAACTCAAAGAATGCGAGCCCGAGGAACTCTGGCGCACCCTCAAGCACGAGCTCGCTCACCTCGTCGCCTACGAGCGTTGCGGTCGCCGTCGCATCGAGCCCCATGGCCCGGAATGGCAGACCGCCTGCGCGGACCTTGGCATACCCGGTGAGCAACCGTTTCACAACCTGCCCTTCAAGCGCCGCAAAATGAAGCGCAAGCACGCCTACATCTGTTCTAACTGTTTTTCGATTATACACCGCGTCAAACCCATCAAGCGCGCCGTCGCCTGTTATGACTGCTGCCGCAAGTTCAACAACGGCAGCTACCTCGATCGCTTCCGCCTCATCGAGAAAAAACCGCTCTGATACCAGCGGTACGCCGCACACCGGCGTATCGTGCCTGGCCGCTGCAGGAGCATCTTGCTCCGAGTCAAAAGCTTCACTCCGTCTTTCCCAATTCCCGCCTAGCCGATTCGCGACGCAGGGTGACAACGAGAATCATCACAATCCCCCCGTTCATTCCCAGCAGCACACATTTCACCGGAGACACTGCTATGAAAAGCTCATACAGCTCCAGAGGGATGAAACAAGCCGTCGCGATCACTGTTAGAATCTCCGCCCACCGCTTCTCATAATAAAGACCCGTGCCTTCCGTGAGCAGCAGCACTCCGTAGGCGAGGGTGATGCCGCTGAGTTTCTCCAGTTTCCCGTCATCTAGCAGATCGAGTTTTGCTAGGGCCGCTCCAAGGTAACGATTGTCAGGATCCACTCGCAATTTATTTGCTAAGCTCTCGAGCAACGCCCCTACATCGTGGTGAAGCAATTTAAATAACCCAAATGCTAACAGGATCAGCAGCCCCCCCTTGACCCACTTAAAAATGGCAATGATGAGCAGTGTCTTGTGATGGTGGAGCTTCACTCCCTCCGCGCTTCGATGATCATGGGCCATTGGCATCGCCCTATTTATCGCAGGTTTTTGCGGTTTTGCCAGAGGGATGCGGACGGGCTTTTTGGTGAGGTCGGCGGCAATGAATTTCATCATGCTTAGGGGTTCGTGCCATCCTTGGTGGGTTAGGAGGTCCAGAGCGGATGGGTGACCCAGCTTTCCGTCAGGCCCATGTCCGCCCTCGGAATATCCGGGTATTCGGCGAAGAGAGCTTCGGCTCGTTCGTTCCACTTGCCTGTGGGTGAAATCAGTCTCAGCCAGTGGCGGCAAATGAGGAGGATGATGCCGCAACGGTTGTTGGGCAGCTTGTGTTCTCCATGCCAGAGGGGAAATTTGTTTGGCTGCGGCAGCAACGGTGGATAACCGAGCTCGCGGTTCCAAAAGCGGGCGTGGTGGGCACAAAGGTTGCGGGCCGCATCCCGGCTGGTGAGCCATGAAAGCAGGAGCGTGTCCGGGATTTGCCACGGGCCGCCCACCGCCTGTTTGATGGACGGTTCCACCCCCTTGAAAAAGGTCAGGAGGCTTCTCTCTCCGTATTTGTCGAAAAACGCCTTCTTGAAGGTTTTCTTGCTGCGCGCCGCCTCTTCCTGAAGCTTGAGCCGCCATTCCAGATAATCGCCGATTTTGAGCTTCGGCGGGTTCTTGTCTTCAGCATAACCGAAGGGGCCGTGGGCATGGGTGAAATGATAGACTAACTGGGTGCGCACCGCGATTTCAATTCGTTCGATCGCGCCGATAGTTAGAACCCGCAGACGCCGGTCGAAGCAATAGCGGCTCCAGATGAATTCCAGACTGCTGCCGGGAATGAATTCATCCGAGGCAGGAAGCCGGAAGGGAAAGAGGTAGCCACTCAGCCGGTAGTAGTTCACGGACTGAAGCCGGTGGAGGATCTTCTCTCGCTTGGCAATCAAACCACGTAGTAAAAGTTGATCCGCCTGTCGCTCGGCCGAATAAGGATCCTTGCAATCCTCCATGTCGAATCGTCCCTAACGATCATTCCCTGCGGTGGCAAATGTACAAGAAAAACCTGCCGGAAATCGTCCGCTACATAGTCGGCAGCGTCGATAAGGCCCTGCGGGGAAATTCAATTTCAGATAAGACTACTGGACAGATCAGGGAATGTGGTGCCAGCATTTGCCATGCGCTCGCTTGAACTATTTTCGGGAGCTGGTGGCCTAGCATTGGGCCTTGAAGCCGCTGGCTTTGACAACATTGCTCTTTTTGAGCGCAACAAAGACGCTTGCGTCACCTTACGCAACAATCGCCCAGAGTGGAACGTAGGCGAAGGGGACGTTAGAGACGTAGATTACAGCAAATTTAAGAATGTGGATCTTGTAGCTGGGGGACCTCCTTGCCAGCCATTTTCAATGGGCGGAAAAGCGCGAGGAAGCAATGACCGAAGGGATCTCTTCCCTGAAGCCGCCCGCGCTGTGAGAGAGTTGAAGCCCTCCGCATTCGTCTTTGAGAACGTCCGGGGCCTCTTAAGGCCGGCGTTTGCAGGCTACGTAGAATTTATCCGGCTTCAGTTACGATTTCCGGATTTTCCCATATCTCTCAATGCCGATTGGGAGACAAATTGGAGACGTCTTCAGCGTTTCGCTAACTCGGCCGCTTCGAAATCCGCCACGGAATACGAAGTGTCGGTCAATCTGGTGGATGCAGCAAATTATGGAGTTCCACAACGAAGGCATAGGGTTTTCATTGTGGGCTTTCGTAAAAATCTAAATATGGGATGGAGCATGCCTCCAACCACCCACACCAAGGAGGCGTTGGAACACGCTAAACAATTTAGTCAAACTTATTGGAGAGATCACGGGCTTAAGTCCAAGAAATTTTTTAAATCCGTCCAACCGGAAGAGGATTTGTTTGGAGCGGCGTCACGGTGGGCAACTGTTAGGGATGCCATTGCTAGTCTAAACGAACCCTCATGTAAGATTGCTTGGACCAACCACAAAAGACAACCTGGAGCGCGGTCTTATCCGGGACACACTGGCAGCCCTATGGATGAGCCCGCGAAGGCCCTAAAAGCAGGAGATCACGGTGTACCCGGCGGAGAGAACATGCTTAGAGCCCTAGACGGCACTGTCCGTTATTTCACCGTAAGGGAAGCGGCAAGAATTCAAACATTTCCCGACGATTGGTTCTTCCCGGTTTCTTGGACCGAGAGCATGCGTCAACTCGGTAACGCCGTCCCCGTCGAATTGTCGCGTATCGTGACCGCCTCCATTGCATCTAAAATCCGTTCGCATGTTAGAAGCAAAAACTTACAATCCACTTGATCGAAAACACTTGGGTGAAAGCATTGTTGGTGCTCTGCTCGACACTGAAATCATTCAGTTGAAAGGATTGCACAAATTCTTAGGAGCGGGAATTTACGCAATCTATTATACCGGTTCAAATCAGCTTTATGCTCCCTTGGCAAAACTCAACCAAGGTCGTGCCACTCACCCAATTTATGTGGGTAAGGCAGTGCCAAAAGGAGGTAGAAAGGGTGCACAAGATTCCTCGATTGCCAGCACGGCACTTTACAGTCGCCTCGGTGAACACGCCGATTCAATTCGAGCGTGTGGTGACTTCAGGATAGAAGATTTCACGTGTAGATACTTGGCTGTCGAAGACATTTGGATAGGGCTGGGAGAGTCACTTCTTATCCAAACGTTCCGGCCTGTTTGGAATCACATGGTGGACGGCTTTGGCAATCACGACCCAGGTGGAGGCCGCTACGAGGGCAGGAAGCCTTTGTGGGATGAATTGCATCCAGGACGGGCATGGGCAGCGCGGTGTAAAAAGCCTCCCAAGTTGGGCTTTGAGGAAATTGTTACAGTAGTTGAAGCAGCATGGGAACAGCTGCCGGTTTCGGAGGAATAACCTCGGTAACCAGCTCGGCGCCCTGCTCGATCCCGAAACACCCGTCTCCGGCGTCACCGATCTCAAAGTCCGCGAGGATCTCAAAGGTCTCGGCGAACTGGTCATCGCAGAAAGGGGCGCAGGCGTCCCGCCTGCATCTCCAAACCACAGGCGGGACGCCTGTGCCCCCCTCGCCATCGCCGCCCGCTGGGGATACAGCGGCCTAGCCGGAGCCGTCATGCCCGGCCCCGGCAAAACCACCTCCGGCACCCGCGGCGAAGGTTGCCTCGACATCCACCTCAACGTCACCACCCGTTGGAAAGACGTCCCAGAACCCGTCTGGACCTACACCCTCGGCGGCTACCAAGTCCTGAAAAAGTGGCTCAGCTACCGCGAGTCCGCCCTCCTAGGCCGCCCGCTCACCAGCGACGAAGCCCAGCAATTCACCCACCACGTCCGCCGCATCGCCAGCATCCTCGCGCTGCACGAGGTGCTGGATGGGCACTACGGGGCGAGTCTTTGACCATCGGTCAGTTTCAAAAACTAAGATCTCCCCACCTCCGCGACTGGCTCCTCCCCATACTCATGAACGAGCAGATGCGGGTGGGGTGAGATGGTTTAAATCATTTGATAAATGATAGAGGTTTACACCCCGTAGTCGATGTAGCCGCGGTTGATGCTGGATATTGTGCGCTGGGTACGCCGAAAAACACCGATTCCGTTTGACGAGCCTTCTTTGTTGGTATTGCCCTCGATGGTCTCCAGTACATTTCCGCGCAAGGCGACGACGATCCCGGTATGCCCGTAGCCTCCGCCCGTGCTCATGATGAAAATCATACCCGGCTTGATTTTTCCCGGATCATTCAGTGCATCCTCACAAGTGACAGTGGGGATGCCGCCGCTGCGGGCTTTGTTCCAGGCATCGAGCACGCCGCCTGTTTTGATGGCGGGGTTTTTGATGCCAATGCTCGCGGCCGCCTCGCGGAAGCACCAATAAGCGAAAGCCATGCACCAGAAGTTCCCAGGGGGCAGGCCAACAGAAGCCAGATATTGGTCCACCTCCGGCCCGGAATTGCTCCCAATCGGTTTCTCAAGAACGCCCTCTTGCCCGGCGGCTGTCTCCAGAACCTTTTTTCCAAGAATGCTGCCCGCCATTGCGAGTGATGAAAGAACGGTGTTCCGCCCGAACAACGCCCCCCAGGTTGCCGCCCCCACTATTCCATCCACGAGAAGGGGGCGACCATCCAGATCGGTGTGGCGCATCTGGAAAAGTTCCACCGCATTGAAAGTGTTCGTTCCATATCCTCCGTCCACCGCCAGCGGAATGGGGCCATTTGGTCCTGGCTCGGTCATGCCAATTTCTCTTAGCCGCTTCTGGATGATCTTTACGGAGTCCGTATCCGCGTCATCCCGCTTGATGAGACGACCGGGATATACCGGTGGGTTTTTGCCTTGTGATACGGAAAGCGGTGCAAATGGGTCCACGCGCGGAGCCTCAATCGACGATTCCGTATGCCCTACCGCATCCAGAACGAGCAAGCCAGGGTCACCCGCGTGAAAGTCCGAGAAATCCGTGTCCAGGTCCTGTGATGTGGCTGCTGAATCAAGTTCCGCTTGGGTAAAGAAAAAGCGTTTGTTCGGATTGGTGTTGGCGAAATATCGCACAACAATCTCGCTTTTATCAACGCCGCCGCTCTTGCCGTTTTTGGCCGGATAGCCAAGACGCTGGAGGAGCGCCAGGGAACCCTCCGCGCCGCTGCTGTGACCGGAATCACCGACGATGGCAAAAACGGTGCGACGGGTGGATAGGCTATGCACCACACAGAAATCCCCTAAATTTACCCCTGTATTTTTTGCTGCCGTGGCGTGCAGCGTATAATTGATCTCCGCCGCGTTTACATAGCGCCGTGGATCGTTCCCGTTGTTGTTCGCCGCGTCGCCATAGGCAGTCTCAGCAATATAGAATCCGGGATAGGGATCGGTTGCCCCTTGTGGTATCGGTGTTCGACCGTCGTTGTTCTTCGTCCGGTATCCGACGATCTTTCCAGTCTTCTTTGCTCCAACGTGGGCGTTGAGTTCGTAGTCGAGAGCCTTGCTGTCGTCGGGACCGTAGGCATTTGGCGCACCATCGACGTCGATGGTCATGGGAACTGTGATGGTGGCGGTTGCTTTTTTGCTCATTGTTCAGAGGTGTGTTTTATATCAGTTGGAGATGCGCTTGGTTTCACAGGACTTCTACTTGAGCGTAGATATTTTCGGGCTTTGTGTTTGGTTTAAGTTGTAAAATTTTTACTTTTTGACCGGGGCGCAAGATTTTTGAGGATGTTTTGTCAGTGACCTCTCCCACCCCAGAGCGTAAATAAAGGGGGTAATCCACCGTGAAAGTGTTTTTTGTCTGAGTGGCTAGATCGAAAAACATTTTTTTAGTGAGCGTGGGGATACCGGCGCGGTCCAGCCTTTGCCCGTCTGCGGCGGCGAGAAACATACTTTTCCATGCAGAGGTATCTAACGATTGTTCTAGAGCGCCGAGATAGACCCAGCCTTTTTCACCTGAAGAAATCCGTAGTTTAGCTTCTGGAGGAAAAATTTTCAAATCACAATCTTTGTTGATGTCTAAATTTTTATCGGGGGATATGGTAGTAACTCGGAGAAAGGTGTTAGCACCGCTTTTAAGAGTGATGGGTGCAGTTGGTACACCTAGGCTCTTGAGTTGGACACTGACTCCACCGGGCGGGACCGAAAACCATTCATAGCCTCTGCCTTTGATGGCGATAGGTTTGATTTCACGATTGGCGGCATTCAGAATGCTGCCCGTAACAAACAGCGGCCCGCTCTCACTGGAAATCTCCACAACGTCCTCAGCCCATGAGGCGTGAACTAAACAAACAAAGGATAATAGATAAAATATGTTTTTCATCGTTGTAATGGGTGGGGTTACTGTGGGATTTCTCCGGTGTTTAACAGCTCGGGTTGTTTTTTTTCCGCCAGTATTCTGTATTCGGATTTAATATTTTTATTTTCATTGCTAACATGCTCCTGAGCTTGCTCGTGAATCGCGGCTTTAGTCTGGTTAGTTCTTATTAAAAACACCCCAATGACTACAGTGGGCGCAAATATTGCGGTGAGGAATTGTGAGCGGATGGCTTTTTCTGCGGTGAAGTGTGCGACAATGGCCCCCAGCAGAGGCATTGTGAGGAATAACATGCCGCAGGCGATGATGCTCATTTTGAACTCAATCACTTGTAATTCAACCGGCAGATTGGATGTTATCAACAGTGCCAATGGCAACGCAACGCCGCCAAACAAGCCGGGCAATACACCTTTCAAGCACAAAAGTTTTTTAAACATGACGGTATTTGGTTAGGCCAGCACCAGCTCCGCCACCGCGCTCTTCGGACTGTCGCCGGCGGGGTTGGTGGCTTGGACGTAGAATTTCAGGGTGCCGGTGGCGGGGAGGTTTTCGAGGGTGACGTCCAGTTCGCTGGTGAGCGGGAGTTCGATGAAATCCACATCACGGCCCTCCACTTTGTAGAAGGGGCGGAATTTCTGCGCGTGCGGCGTGGTGCTCCAGCCAGCGACTGCGGCGGCAGGGCCGAGTTTGCGGAGGTGGACATCGTCCGGGGCGATGCCAGGGCGGGTCACTCCCGCAGGAGGAACGAGGCCGAAGGCATACCAGCGGTCGTCATCGGCGGTGAGCATGGCCGGGCCGCCGAGTTCGCCAACCAAGGCGCTCATGCGTTGGCACAACGCAGGATCGCTTTTGTCGCGGGCCATTTTGGCATCGACCCGTGCGCCAACGGCTTTGTTCAAGTCGCTCCGGCTCTTTTGCAGGGCGGTGGCGACGGCGCGGATGGCGGCCTGAGTGAAGTCCTTTTTGTCGTTTTCCTCAGCGGGATTGTCCTTGAGATAGTCGGCGGCCTTGTCCAGCAGCGTGGCCCGCTCGGGGAGTGTGCTTGGGATTTCGAGACTCGCGCCGGGCCAGATTTGCCCCAGTGCGCCGGACACATCGGCGAGCTGCCGTTTGGTCAAGGCGAGCGCCGCTTTGGCATTAGAACTGGCGATGTTGCGGGCAGTCGTGGCGTCGGACTCAGCTTGTTGTGCCTTCTCGTATGTCTTTTGATCGTCCTTGGCTGTCTGGAGATCGGCGTCGAGTGCGGCCTTGGTGTTCTGCTTTACGCCGACGCTGGCTTCGTAGGTTTCCAAGCCATCGCTCATATCGGCGGCGAGGGACCAGAGTTTACTTTGGGGACGTGGGATTTCGTTGCTGGCCATGGGTGGTAATGATTGGAAATTGAGTGGGTTATAGCGAAAATCGAGTGATACGCTGCATTAGAGAGCGTCCGTAAGCGTGGCGCGTCGGCCACGAGGCGTTTTTTGACAGCGGTAAAGTCTGCGTGGGAGACGGCGTACAAGTTTGGAGGGACTGAAGGTCTGCGAGCGGTTCCGCGCAGTCATTCAGAGGCTCCGCAAACGCAGGGTGCAGCCCGGCGCAGACTTTTGGAGTCTCCCAAACCGTGCGTGGCATTCCCCGTGCGATTTTAGACTCTAGCGAAAGCTGCGTGGCAGCCGCGCCACCCTTCCAGAGCATCCTAGAGTGCGCGGAGCGGCCCAGAGTGGAAAAACTATACCTTAGCTTTGTCATTGATGATGTCGTTGGTGATCCAGCCGAGGACGGGCGATTCGGGCTTGCCGTCAGAGGTGAGAAAGACGTCGTAGCAACTCCCTTCGGCCTCCTTAAGCTTCTGAGCGAGGTTATCCATGATGCTTTTGACACGTCCGAGGCTGGCACTTTCTTCAGCGACGCCGAAGCTGTTATCGAAGACGGGTTTGAAGGTCGCGTCTTGCGCTAAGTCATCAAGGGAAAGCGAGCCGAGGGCTGCGTTGCTGGCAAGCGCCCGGCTGGCAATGAATTTCTCCATGATGCTCAGATGCACGACGCCCGCGATGGAACCTTCCTTTTGATTGCCCTTGAAAAGGGGAAGCCGGTCTTTTTTTACCGTCTCACGCAAATATTTGACGATTTCGCCCAATGGAATATCCACATTAGCTTTGCCCAATAGCCCGGCAGGCAGTGTGATGATTTGTGCGGCAGGAATCATGACCGATTTGGCCGCAGTGGACTGTAGTTTGTCGTTGGAGGATTGAGTCACGCTCTGTGCCATATCGGTCATGCTTTTGCTGGCAGCTTCAAAATTCTCCTTCGAGAAATAAAATGCCAGCAGTGTGCCGACCCAAGTGCCGAAGATGGGCAGAAGGGAGTTGAATACAGTGAGGGCGTTCGGGTTCGCGATTCCTGTCACTGCCGGGACAATGACGATGATGGAGGCCAGAATGACGAGACCCCAAATGGAGCTGTTCAGGACGTAACGGGCGACGCGATCGCGGAAGAAGCTGGGATCGCTGGCGGGCGGCAGGGAAGGCGTTCTTGAAGCCCTCCAGGAGTAGATGCCGTAGCCCACGAGGCCGCTAACGATAATCATGGCCGTGGTTTGCCATGGCAAAGCCACTGGGGTCGCCTGAGCTAGAAAGGTGTGATGCGGGATGTTCATCTTGAGTTTCGACAGGTGGAGGTTTGCGGTCCTATGGCAGCGGCGAGGATGGGAGGAATAGCGTGCTTAGAGCTAAAGGAGAGCATTCCGTTAGAATTTTAGTTTGAAGCCAGCAAGAAAAGCGTCAACATTCTCAAATTTCGGAGCGCTTTTCCCATTTATATATGAAAAGCTAATCGTTGGACTCTTGTCAGAGTCCGAGAGCACAAAATCGAGTGATAGGTGAATTTCCGGTGCGGCCTTGCCCTTATTAATGTCATAGATTCCAGAAATATCCGTCACAAGTTCGATTTCGCGGATGGAATCAACGATGGGAACATCTTTAATTGCGAGGTGATGAGCGATGGGTAGCGTCCAGTCGAACCGCCCGCTAAGACGCTGATTACCGTCGAAACTGGTAGTTACAGCATCGTTATTTTCGTGAAAGACGTAGTCGTAACCAAAAATTATTCTCGGCGGCAGGGCAAAATCCGGCTTCTCACCGAACAAGCAAACATTGCGATAAATCCAAGGGAATGGATCGGCATTGGGATAAATCCAAGTATTCACACCCAGAGTCTGATCGATTTTATCGAACTGCTGATCGGCTTGAAGCTTGGAAGATAAACCATATTCCACAATTGCGTTATTTGTAGAGTTCTCACCGAAGACATGGACAGCGTAAGCGCCAAGCTCAGCTTCAATTTTATCAAAGTAACGGTGACGTTCTGCGGCGTTGAAGCTGGCGTTGGCGTCAATACTGGCATGAACCGCACCAGTTGGAGCAATCGGGTCACCTAAAGGGTATTGGAGTAGATAGGAGAAATCTATCGTGCCGCTTTTGGAGCCTTGCCGTAGGGCCGCTTTGTTGGTGGATTGTGTTGACGTGAGAAAATCGTTATGAACTTGAATATCGCCTTTGATTTCTAAAGGTTGATGAGTGTCGCCGACAGTTACGCCAGAAGGAAGTGGCGAAACATAGGCTACAGACCCCACAGGAATAGTTACCAAGTAATGCATGTTTTTGTCTGGTGCCTTTGGTAAGACAATCCGAAGATTCGCTGCAATAGGTGATGACTTCGCTTCGATCTTCGTAATCTCAACCGGATAAGGCTTGTTATCTTTGACTGCGATGACACTTATTAATTTTGGGTTAGCAATGGCTTTGGTATGTGCGGTATCAATTGGTGGGCGGGGGCCTGCATACGCACCGGAATCTTTCCCGTTGATGAAAACCGTGGGTTCAAGAAGAATGATATTAGGTTCACTTGAGCTAGAACTCCATTTGGGTATTAGCCTAATCTCCTCTGCGTGCACAGTAACGTGGAAAGCAAAAACTGAAATAGAGGTTGCAATCAAAAGTTTGAAATATTGAGTGGAGCGATAGTTCATTGTTTGAAGTAGTTTAAGACCAAATGATGTGATAGACGAGAGCACCGACCGTAAGGTAGTCGCCGTTGCCAAGTTCTTGAGGCTCCAGAGCGAAATCAGGATCTTCGCCTTGCTGCTTGAGATCCTGACGTATGCGATAAATGAACTCGGCCAGTCGCGACCTCGGAGGAGGAGGAGGTTGGGCGCTTTGATCATCCTTCCAAATTGCCATCAGTGGTTCCTTGATTTGATGCTGGCGGACACCCCATGCTGGTTGATCATTTTCAATTAGAGGTGGATAAAAACGCGCGAGGAGGGAGAGTTTCTTGCAAACTATTAATAAGACTTTGTCTTCATTACGAGGAATTGCTGGCTTACTCATGGCTTTTCTTTGTTTATTTGGTTTAGTTGGCACGGGTTGTTGTCATTGGATAGTTAGAATTGCACCGGTTGGCGGCGCCCTGCGGCTACGTCATCTCGGTATTTGATGATGTTGGTGGCGTAGCCCTTGAGGAGGTCGTGATCGGCGACGGGGGCGGAGAGTAGAGTCGGCATTTTGTCGAAGCCCACGTCGAAGCGGATGAGGAACTCGTTCCACCAAGTCTCGTCCGTGTGGAGAACTCTTTTCGCGTCGAAATACATTACCTTACCCGAATGACCATAGTACGAGGGGAACGGGAAATGTGGGAAGATGCGTGGCGGAACGCGGGTGACGATGTCTTCGTTGTTGACGAAGCGGAAGTGGAGGTTGCCCATATGGCTATCGCACCGGGCGACGAAGTCAAGATCTCCGACGCGCGGTTGGCCATAAGTGTAGAGGCCGTTGACGGGGATACGCTTGGCAAACGTGGCCCCGGCGGTCGCAAGAATCGCGAGGGCACCGCCCAAGCTGTGGCCGGTGATCCAAAGGGTCTGCCCCTTGTTCTGAAAGGCTGCGATGTCGGCGAGGACCAACTCCCAAACGCGCAGGAGGCCGACAGTAAAGCCTTCATGGGTATTGCCTACATTCGGCCCGCCGAAGCGGTCGCTGAAGGAGACTTGCTGGGCGTCAAAGTCGGTCATCCAATCGAGCAACTGGTCGGGGCGGGTGCCGCGAAAGGCGACGACCACGGCGGTGTCGCTTCCCGCAACGAAGACCTGTACTTCACGCACGGTATGAACGTTAACGTTATTGAAGCCGCAACTCGAGATAATCGAGCGGATGCTTGCTTCCTCCTTGTATGCAAGATTGGAAGCATAGGCCATAGCGAGCGCGTTAAACTCGCTCCAGCGTGTCGTTTTTGGATTGAATGCCTTGAACGCATCGAAGGCTTCCGGATCTGGAGGAGGAGATGGCATTGCTTTAGCAGTAGTGGTCATTTGCTGGGTTGGGATCGCTTTTGGCATCAGTGCTATTGTGGATTACACACATTTGTTCTGCGCATTGGACCACTCGAGCTGGACGTTATAGCCGGCGACCTGCTTGAAGTTCCAAGCGCAGATATCGCCGATTTCGCCGTTGTCGTCGTCATACCAGCCTTGGCCGGGGACGGGGTCGGTAATGGCTTCGCAGAGTTCGTGGGAGCTTGTGCCGGTGAGGGCGTCGAAGACGGACTTATTGCCGAGGCAGCCAGCGCAGGTGGGGAAGGGCATGACAGCGTAGAAGACGTTTCCTGAAATGTCGTTGTGGTAGCCGCAGAAGCTGGAGCAGGAGGCGCTGCCGCCCATGTGTACGGCGACGTTGGGATCGGTGTAGATGAAGTAGAGGGTGTTGGGGGTGGGTGGTGGCACATGCTTGTCCTTGATCCAACCTTGGAGGGCTTTTTGGATGGCGGCGTCTGTGACGCTGGAGGTGGGGGCATGGTCGGTGATGACCGTGGTGCCGGTGAATTTGCCGTGGCCGATCTTCCATATGCCGTTGTTGTATTCGGCGAGCTGGTCGATGAGCGGACTGACGAGAATGTCGGTGAAGAACTTGTTAAGCTTGCCCATCAGCGTCTTGCCGCTGGCGCTGGTGCTCCATTTTTTGCCCCAGTAGATGGTGAATACCTCGACGTTGTTGATGAGGTCGCCGCCTTTGTAAACGAGCCTAGCGCTGACGGGCGGGGCGGAAGGCTCGCCTTCAAAGAGTTCGTTATCGGAGACGTGTTTGGCTGCTGCGACTTCGGCGATGTTGAGGCTTGGTTTGCCGCGAAAGAGGGGAACGACCCGGATGTGTTCAGTTTTCATGGGATTAGTTGATGGTGATGAGGAGGTAATCGGTGACCTGGCAGGGCTATTTTGGAGGGAGTCGGCGGGCGAGGGTTTCAAGGACGATGGTGGTTTTCAGGCCGCTGCCGGTTTTGGGGTCGATTTTTAGGTCGGTTAGGTAGGTTGTGAATTTCTTTTCGGCGGCGGCGGTATCTGTGGTTTTGGCTTTGCAGGAGAGTTCGAGGACTTCGCCGGTGGGGTAGGTCCATTCTTCGGCGGTGAGGTTGGCGGATTCGGGGAGTTTCCAGCGGCGGGCTTCGATTTTGGGGAAGCTGCGCACTGCCTCCCAAGGGATTTGATCGAGGCGCTCTTTGAGAAAATCTCGTTGCGGGAGGGAGAACATTCCTCGGATCGAGTGCTGATCGATGGCGGCCCTCACGGAAGCCATGGACGGGTTACATTCGATGGAATAGGTAGGAACTTTTTCTTTGCTACCGATAGCGACGTCGGTTTCCAGAGTGCCAGGGTATCCATCAGATTCGTGCGTCTGTGTGGTGGGGCGTTCTTTGACAGTGAAGGTCCAGGTCTCGCCTTTTTTACGCAGGCGCAGAATGAGGTGTTGGTCCTTGAGCAGGGTGAGCGATGGGGTGTCAAAAAAGTAGATCTCCATCGTGTCTTGTGGCGGAGTGGCATTAAGAGCGAGGGCGTTCCGAAGCTGTCCGGCGGTGGCGCTGTCCGGTGCTAGGTAGTGGAGCTCGACTTTCTGCCCAGCGGCGAGTGATGCCGCCGCTAGACTGAGAGATACAAGGCGCGGCAGTAGGTATTTTTCTGTTATATTCACGAGTAGAGATGGGTGGGAGGCAGCGAGCGAAAGGGTGAGATGCCACAAGGCCTATTCCATATTTAATATCTGATAGTGAATTCAAAACAAAAGGTTCGGCGGAACGCAAGAGATAGAAATCATCAAATTCGGAGGTGTTGTTAGCTTTTGTTAAGTGTTAGTTATTATTAGTTGCATCGGTGCGAAATGCGAACTGCGGAGTGACGAAATTGTCACTTTTCCAACAGAGCCGAAAAAAATTTTCGCGGAATCACGCATTGTCTTGCGGGAGCGGGCGGGATTGGTTAGTCGGTTTTGGGAGTGAGAATTGTTCGGCCCGAATTGACATGGTGCATCCTATTTCCCGAACAGGGGGGCTCGGTTTGTCTGCAGCGGCTGGCGCTCAGGTGTGGGTATCGCATCAGTGAGCTATGCAGTGAGCTCGGCTGTTCTGAGAGGTATTTGCGGGAGGTTTTCGCACGGGACATCGGGCTGAGTCCGAAGGAATGGATGCGGCAGGAGCGCATGGTGGTGGCGCGGCGAATGCTAGCGGGCGGGAGGGCTCCGGATGAGGTGGCGGAAAGTTTGGGATTTTCGATTGCGGATAATTTCCGGCGGGAATTCCGGGTGTTTTATCAAGTGCGGCCGGTGCAGTTCCAGCGGGAGAGATGGCGGGGGGGATGTGAAGGGTAGGGGGTGGGGACACTGAAGATGAATGAATCAAGGCCGAAATGAATTTCGCGGTCCCTTGGGGGGATCGGAATTCTACGCTCGCTAGTGGAGGGTTCTCGCTTTTTGCTTAGGGGGTGGCGGCGAAGAAGAAGGGCGATGAGAAAGGTGCGAAGAGCGACGGTCGCAAACCGACGCTACAAGATTTGATCCGGATTAAGGGTGCGAGGCAGCATCATTTGAAAAATCTCGATGTCGCAATTCCTCGTGGGAAATTGGTGGTGGTGACGGGGCCGAGTGGCTCGGGGAAATCGTCGCTGGCGTTTGACACCTTGTATGCGGAGGGACAGCGGCGGTATGTGGAGTCTCTATCAGTTTATGCACGGCAGTTTTTGGATCAGTTAGAAAAGCCGGATGTGGATTCGATCGAGGGACTGAGCCCGGCGATTGCAATCGAGCAGCGCGGGGGCGGGCTGAATCCGCGTTCGACGGTGGCGACGGCGACGGAGATTTATGATTATCTGCGGGTGCTTTGGGCGGCGGCGGGAATTCCCCATGATCCGGCGACGGGTGAGCGGCTGGAGCGGATGAGCGCGGCGGACATTGTGAATGCGCTGGCAACGATGGAGGAAGGTACGAAGGTGATTTTGTTAGCGCCGCTGCCTCAGGAGGAGTTAGGTGATCCTGCTAGATTGTTGGGGGATTTACAGAGACAGGGTTACATCCGGGTGCGGGTGGATGGGGAGGTGTTGGAAATCGAGGAGGCGGCGGCGAAATGGCCGGAGTTTCCGGGGGCGGTGGAGATCGTGGTGGATCGGTTTGTGATCAGGGCGGGGGTGAACTCGCGTTTGGCGGATTCAGTGGAAACAGCGTTGCGTCTATGCGGAGCGGAAGCGCGGGCGGCGTTGCAGGAACCGGGCGAGGATACTTGGCGGGATTTAGTTTTCCAAACGAGCTATCGGAATCCGCAGACGGGATTTATGGTGGAGGATCTCTCGCCGAAACATTTTTCCTTCAACTCGCACATCGGGGCTTGTGAGGCATGTGAGGGGCTGGGCACGGAGATGTTTTGTGATCCAGATTTGCTGGAGGAGGGCGTGGATGCGGAGGGGACATTGAAGAGGTATCGGGAGGCAAAATCCGAGGTCACGCGGCGGAAGTTAGGGAAATTTATGGCGCACCGGCCATGTCGGGTTTGTGGAGGGAAGCGGTTGAAGCCGGAGTGGTTAGCAGTGAAGATCGAGGGCGGGAGGGAAAAGGGAACCGCAAAGGCGCGGAGGTCGCAAAGGGACGCGGAGGAAGAATCTTCATCTCCGATCTCCGATCCACGATCCGTGATCGGAACCGAAGGTTCCTGGCTTGGCATTCAGGATTTTTGTGCATTGGGGGTGGCGGATGCGATGCGGTGGATCGAGGGGATCACATTGGAGCCAGGAAAGGCGGAGGTTTGCAGGCGCTTGGCGGACGATGTTTGCAAGCGGCTGGCGTTTCTGGAAGAGGTGGGCTTGGATTATCTAACGTTGGAGCGGACGAGTGGGACTCTATCGGGTGGGGAGGCACAGCGCATTCGGTTAGCGACGCAATTGGGCGCGGGGCTTTCGGGCGTGATCTATGTTTTGGACGAACCGAGCATCGGGCTGCATGCCGCAGACACGGGGCGGTTGATCGGGGCGCTGCTTAGGTTGCGGGATTTGGGAAATACGGTGGTCGTCGTAGAACATGATGAGGAAATCATTCGGGCTGCGGATTGGGTGATCGATCTGGGGCCGGGGGCAGGCGCGGCGGGTGGTTATGTGATGGGGGTGGGGACGCCGTTAGAGATTATTTCACCGACGGGGGAGTGGCTGAGGGGGAAGAAAGAGTGCCGAGTGATCAGTGATCAGTGGGAAGAGAAAAGAGGGGAGTTAGTCATTCTTGGGGCGCGAGAGCATAATTTGAAAAATCTGGATGTGGTGATTCCGTTAGGGCAGTTGGTGTGTTTGAGCGGGCCGAGCGGGAGTGGGAAATCGACGCTGGCGGATGCGATTTTGCGGCGGGCATTAGCGCGGCATTTTAACGGGTCCGGTGAAACCCCGGGGAAGTTTGATAGGATCGAGGGACTGGAGCTAATCGAGAAATGCGTGGTGGCAGATCAGTCCGCGATCGGCCGCAGTCCGCGCTCGAATCCGGCGACGTTTACCGGCGTTTTTGACCAAGTGCGCGATCTTTTTACGAAGCTGAAGCTCTCGAAGCAGCGCGGCTACGGGGCGAGCCGTTTCAGTTTCAATGCGGCGGGCGGCCGTTGCGAACGGTGCCAAGGGAACGGGCGCTTGAAAATTGAGATGCATTTTCTGCCGGACGCGTGGGTGGCTTGTCTGGCGTGTGGCGGGCGGCGCTTCAATCGCGAGACGCTTGAGGTGACTTTCAAGGGGAAGTCGATCGCGGATGTTTTGGAAATGTCCGTGAGCGATGCCGCGGTTTTTTTCCGAGCGATTCCAAAAATTTTCCACATCGTGAACATCCTTGAAGAGCTCGGGCTCGGCTACTTGAAACTCGGACAAGCAGCTAACACACTCTCCGGTGGCGAGGCGCAGCGGCTCAAGCTTGCGGTGGAAATGGCGCGACCCCAAGCACCGCACACGCTCTATCTGTTTGATGAACCCACGACCGGGCTTCACTTCGGCGATGTCGAGCGCTTGCTGGCGGCATTTGTGCGGCTGCGGGACGCCGGTCACAGCGTGTTGGTGGTAGAGCATCATCTGGATGTGATCGCAGCGGCGGACTGGGTCATTGAGCTGGGACCGGGTGGGGGAGTGCACGGGGGAAATCTCGTTGCTGCCGGACCCCCGGCGGTGATTCGCAAGAATAAGAAGTCACCTACCGGGCAGGCGCTCGCGCGGCATGAGTGGAAACTTTGAGGCATTTTTAAAATTCCGGTGGACAATCGGGTGGGCGAAAGGTAACCCATCCACTTCTGTGCGGGCTGATTACCACTCCGCGATTGGATTTAGGCAGTATAGCTCAGTGGTAGAGTAGGGGACTCATAAGCCCTTGGTCGGTGGTTCGAGCCCACCTACTGCCACCAGTTTTCATAAAGGTGATCGGTTTTTCAGATAGATGAAATAGCCCTTTCCTCGGAGCTTTGGTGAACCACGAGAATCCGGCTGACAAAGATCGGGAATGATCGATAAGCTCTGGGATGGCCCGCCCGAAGCCCGCAATCATTTTCATTTTCATCACGCTGTTTCTGGATATTTTCGGCATCGGAGTCATCGTGCCGGTTTTGCCGAAATTGGTGGAACAGTTGCAGCACGATAATATCCAGGCGGCAGCGCATTCGGTGGGATTGTTAGGGGCGCTTTATGCTTTGATGCAATTTGTGTTTTCGCCAGTGCTGGGTGCGCTATCAGATCGCTTCGGGCGGCGGAAGGTGATTCTGTTTTCTTTGTTTGGATCGGGTGTGGACTACCTGCTGTTAGCGTGGGCGCCGACGATCGGTTGGCTCTATCTAGCGCGAATCGTTTCCGGGATAACGGCGGCAAATTTTTCTGCGGCCAGTGCCTACATCGCAGACGTGACACCGCCGGAGAAGCGGGCGGCGGGATTTGGCATGATCGGCGCGGCGTTCGGATTGGGCTTCATTGCAGGTCCGGCCATCGGAGGTTTGTTAGGTCAATACGGCTTACGTCTGCCGTTTGTGGTAGCGGCAGGAATCACGTTGTTGAACTGGCTTTATGGTGCCTTCGTCTTGCCGGAGTCCCTTGCTCCGGAAAATCGGCGTCCTTTCAAATGGGCGAGCGCGCATCCGATCAAGGCACTGACCGCACTGAGTCGTTGGCCGCTGGTGATGGGGCTGGCGGGCACCCATTTTCTGAGCACGCTTTCTGCTAACATCTATCCATGCCTTTGGGTCCTTTATACGGGCAGTCGCTATGGGTGGAATAGCAAACAGGTAGGATTGTCCCTTGCGCTGGTCGGTGTGATGGCGGCAACCGTGCAAGCGGGATTAGCAGGCAGGGTTCTAAAAATCATTGGCGAAAGGCGAGGTGTCTATCTGGGGCTGTTAGCGATGGCAGTAGCGATGTTCTGTTATGGAACGGCGTCGCAGGGGTGGATGGTTTATTTTATCATCCTGATCGGCTCGATGGCTGGGATCGGCTCGCCCGCCACTCAGTCGATGATTTCGCAAGCCGTGCCAGCCGATGAGCAGGGAGCGGTTCAGGGCGCGCTGAACAGCATCACCAGCATCGCAGGGATTTTTGCGCCGCTGCTGTGGACGGCGCTGTTTTCGTGGGCGATTTCGCCTGAGCGCACCATCCACATTCCCGGGTTGCCGTTTTATGGGGCGAGTGTGGTTTCTCTAGCCGGCGCGGCCTGGGCTTGGCGGGCGTTTCAAAAATCGAAGCCGGTGTCTGTTTGAGTTCTGAAAAATTCAGGATTCCCGCGCAGGTTTTTTCCCGATATTTTTTTCAGATGGGTAAGGGCTATGAACAACATCAAGCGCGCGTCCTCGCCTTGCAGGGGCTCGGCAAGGACCTGGCGAGACGGGCAAAATCCAAGTGCGAGCTAACCGGGGCGGCGGGAGTGCCGCTGCGTCCGTATGAAGTGCCCCCCGTGGCGAACGAGCCGGATCTTGAGCGCACCTTGCTGCTGAGTGAGGCATGCCATGAAGCATTGGAACGGCCGGATAAACTTGCGGGCCGCGGTTGGCAGTGTTTGGCGGAAGTGGTTTGGAGCGAAATGCCTGCGGTGCAGGTGGTGGCGTGGCGGATGCTCGAGCGTTTAGCGCAAAGCGAGGACTGGGCGCAAGACGTGATTGACGAGGTTTTTCTCGATCCAGACGTCGAGGACTGGGCAAAATCTGAAAAACTCTAATGCACCCGAAATTCCACCGCAACTTCCACCGTTTCATAAGGTTGGAAGCGGCATGTTCAGCGCCGACCTCGCCGCGACATCCTTATTTTTGAACATGGAGGCCGATCAATCGCCCACTATCGACGATGCATGCACGATTGACTACGCATTGATGCTTCGCGTCGGTGAGGGGGACCATGCAGCATTCCGGGAGCTAGTAGAACGCCATCAAAACGCGGTGATAGGCACGGTCGCTAAAATGTTAGGGAATACCTCAGAGTCCGAAGACATCGCCCAACAGGTTTTCCTGCGCATCTGGCGCAACGCAAAGCGCTATCGGCCAGACGCGAAATTCACGACCTATCTTTACACGATCACACGCAATCTGGTTTTCAACGAAACCCGCCGGAAGAGTAGGAAAAAGGAAGTTTCCTCTGATGAACGCGAGGAGAATTCCAACCTCATGACGGAAGCCAACCCGGACCGTCGGCCGGATGCTGAAATTCTCCAAGCGGAGCTTCAACAAAAGGTGGATGAGGCGATAGCCGCTCTGCCGGAAGCTCAACGGATGGCAGTGGTGCTGCGCCGTTATGAGCAGCTATCTTACGAAGAAATCGCTAAGGTGTTAGAATTATCTGTCTCGGCAGTCAAAAGCCTGTTGTTCCGCGCCCGGACCTCCTTGCGCGAGGCGCTAAGTGAATACCTCAGCGATTGAAGATTCTTTTGCTTGTTATCTCGCACCCGCCGCCTTGAGCTTGGAAATGGCTACGTCTAGGCGCTCGCGGGTGGCAATCACGTCGGCATTGAGTTGGCGGATTTTGGCATCGCGCTCGCTGATGGCAGCTTCCCAGGTTTTGATTTGTTCGCGAGCGGTGTTGAGTTCCGTTTGAAATTGTTCGGTTTGACGGGATTGATCTATCATTACAACGGCAGCTTGCTCGCTGTCCTTACGATTGAGTTCGATAGATTCTTTTAGCGCAGCGATATCCTTCTCTAACGCGGCGGATTTTTTGAATTCATCGGCGAGCTTTTGTTTCGAAATTACCAGTTGGGATTGAAGTTGTTGAATGTCACCCAAATGAGAGCGCTCCTTTGTCCATTGAGCGACGACTAGCCCGGTGAGGACGAGGCAGCCGATGGCGTTGAGGATGGGCAGGATGCGGGATTTCACGCTTCAGGGATTGGGGTTTTTTGATTCAAAGCTGACCTTCTCGATTCTGGCGGCACGCACCGCGTTGACGACGGCGAGGACGTGCTTGTGGCGCGAATTTTCATCGGCGGAAATGAGCACGCGTGATTCCTGCGGCGTGGCCTCGGCTTTCAGGCGGGCGGTGATTTCTGATAGGGTAACGATTTTACTATCCCAAGTTACCACACCGCTGGCATCGATGGCGATTTGGAATGGCGGTAATTTGGAATCCGCAATGCCGGTGGAGGCTGCAGGCAGGGCGAGGGGAACGCGGTGGAGTTGGGTCATGCTCAGACTCACTAACATGAAGGAAGCGAGCAGGAAAAACATGATGTCAATCAGCGGGATAATCTCGATCCGCGCTTCATCGCTTTCTTCATCAGAGTAACTGGATTTAAGTTGGATGGGCATGGGAAAATTCAGAAATAAGATGCGAGAGTTCAGAAACAAGGGGGGAGGTGTGAATCTTAATCTCTATCTTGGTTCTTGATTCTGGACTCTTGAGTCTTGGAAGCGAAGGATTCCAAGTCATATCCGTGTTCTTTGGCGGATTTTACGAGTATTTCAGTGTGGTTAATCCAGCGCTCTAACGAACCGCGCAGGACGGAGACGCGTTTGCGGAAAAAATTATATGGAAGCAGGCAGATAATGGCGATGGCGATCCCGCAGGCTGTGGCAATGAGAGCCTCGGAAATACCACCGGAAACTTTTGACGCTGCGAGTTGGTCCTCACTGATAGAAGAGAACGATCCCATGATGCCGACGACGGTGCCAAACAATCCTAACAATGGAGCCAGCGTGATGAGTGTGCTGATGACCCACATGCGGGCTTCGGCTTTTTCGATGAGACGGGTGGCGTGAAGCTGCATGGCGGCGAGCATCGAGGTGTTTGCGTGAGTCATCCCTTCGGATAGGTTTTGGAGAAAGGGATCGGGCGTGCTCTGACCGAGTTTCCAAGCGGTTGCGAAATCCCCAGAGCCGATAGCGCCGCGAGCTTCTTCTTGTTTTTTCAGATGGATGATGGAGCGGAAGCGCAGCCACCAAACAGTACGATCCAGCAGTACGCAAAGAGCGAGGAAAAAGACCGCGAGGATCGGCCACATGACGTAGCCGCCTTTGATGAATGTTTCGATGACGATATTGGAAAGCACGATTATGTTAGTTTAATTTAAAAGTGATAGGGCGTTCGAGTGTGATAGAGGAGTCTCCGGGTGGAAAACTCCAGCCCAACACCGTGCGAACGGCCGTCTGGTTCAGCAGTGGCCACTGGCAGGATTTTTTGGCAAACGCGGCGGTCACGCGACCGCTGGAATTCACGCTAAACTCGACAACGACGGTGCCTTCTTGGTGATTCCGCCGCGAATAAGACGGGTATGGTGGGGCAGGCATGTGGCCGGCAGCCAAGCGGTTCGACTTGGAAATACCGCCGCCAGAAGTACCTTTTCCGAAAGTGGTAGAGAGGGTCGGTTTAGCCGTGCTAGCAGACTGCGATTTTCTAGCAGAAAAAGACTGAGGGATCTGCCGGGCGGCGGGGACCGCCGCATGAGTAGGAGCGAGCGGTAGATCGGGTATTTCTGGGAGTGGTGCAGTGTGGGTGATATCTGGAGAATCCGGTGGTGCGGGAAGAATTTCCGAGGGTGAAGGAGCGGGTTCCTCCGGAGAAATGGCAGGGACGTCTGCGCCGATGATGACGTCTGGTGTGATAGTTAGAATTTCCAGTTTTTCCGGTTGAACTCGCATTGTTACGAGTTTCCAGCCGGGCATAAGCCACCCCACGGCACCGAATCCGGCAATGCTTAGCCAGGCGGCGAGCGTGCCGATATTCAGCGCGTGGAGGAGGGATTTCATGTTAGACTTCCTTGTGAGAAAATATTCGTCGTGGTTTTAGATGGGTCACGCTCAGCACACAATTTCAAAAATGCCTTGTTAGCGATACGCGGAATGTCCGGGGCTCTGTAGGGTGAAGGTGCACGTCATCCACACCTCCTGCCGCATCACCTGGGAGGCGGGAAGTGTAGTAATACTCGATGTCGTTGTCCTTGCGACCGAGCAAGTTGAGACAGTCCACGGCCACCTCCCAATCGTTTTTCCGGTAGCCCACGCGTGCGCTGACTTCCCAGTTTTGCCTAGAATCGACGCTGCCATCCTCGATGAGCGGACGTGGGCTGAAATATCGCGAGCGCAGACTGCCGAAGAATCCCTCGTCTTTTCCAAGCGTGATCCCCGTGTTCATCACGAAAGGGACCGCACCGGGGATTTCATCGTCAGGGCCGACATCTAGCAGTTTCGCGTTTGCTAGAGTCATTTCATGATCAAGCACCAGCCAGTCTGTTGCATGCCAATAGGTGGACCACTCGACGCCGTAGCGCTGGGATGCTGGACCTGCCTCGGCGGACCCCGCATCACCCACGTAGATCAGCTCAGAATCGCTGTGCAGATAGAATAATGAAAGTGTACTAACCACATTGCTCACCGCCTCGGTGCGGGCGCCAATTTCATAACCGTAGGTCCGAACTAACGGATCTGCCGAGTCTGTGCCGAGGGTGACGCCGCGCGCATCGTTACTATGAAATCCGGTGCCGGCACTCGCATAGAATTCCGTATCGTTCCATGGTCCGAAGATGAGGTTGAGTTTCGGGCTGACAATGCCAGCGGAATCCGTGCCGGAGTTCACCGAGTCGTTGCTATTCACATCGAAGTAGAAGCCATCGGCACGGAGGCCAGGTTGCAGGCGGAACCAGTCGTTCACATGATATTCACCGGTGGCGAAAACTCCGACACTCCCTTCATAGACATCATCCTTCTTAATCGTATTGAATCGATCGCGTTTCTCGGTCTGATAGAGTCCGATTCCATTGATGAAATCGTTACGCGTTTGTAGTCCGATCTTAAAAGTGTCCTTTGTGCCGATGTTCCACTCACGCGTGACCTCTCCGCCTGCAAACATGCGATTGTCTTGCTGCTCGAACTGATCGCCCCTTACCGGATTATCTAGGAAGTAGGTAAAGTTAGAAAACAAATCGAAATCATAGTGGCCCACATAAACGTCCGCATGGGTGTGGCCGTTAGTATTTTCATGATCCCACGCCCCCATCAGACTGTAGCGGCTTGACCGGTCGTCACCCAGACTTTCATCGATGTTTCCTAACCGGGCGACAAGTCCGCTGTCGATGGCGCGCTTCGGAATCTGGTCGGTAGAGTCCCATTGGCCGTCATAGCCCATCGCGGTGATACTAAATTTGTCCGGTCCAGATTCCTTGAAGTATTTGAGGAATCCGTTGATGCGCTGTGAGTTCCCCGGCTGTTCCCAAGGGCCGTCGTAATAGTTGTACTCCAGTGCATAGGTCAGGCCGGAGCGATCACCGCTTGGCGCAGTGAGAATGGAGCCTTTCGCGCTCTCTGCCGCAGTCGGCGGAGGATTTGATAGATCGATCGTATCCGCCAGTAGCCCGTGGAAATAGTTGTTCTGGCCGATTCCTACGCTCGCGATGCCCTGCGGCAGCATGTTGAAGAAGTTAAATCTCGCAGCTCCGGCGGTGCTGAGATCGCCGATCTCCGCATTGAACGGGCCCTTCCAATAATCGAGCTGTTCGACGAGTTCCGGGATAATCGGATTCAGGTCCGCGTAGCCCTGGCCGTGCGCGTGGGTAACGAAATTCACCGGTTGTCCGTCCATGCTGATAGAGAAGTCCGTGCCGTGATCGAGGTTGAAGCCGCGGACGAAATACTGGTTCGCCTTTCCATCGCCTGAGTGTTGGGTGATGACCACACCAGGGATGGCCTCGAGGATTTCACCCCGGCGGAGGAAGGGTCTTTGCACAAGTTCTTCGTTACTGACCTGTCCTTTCGAGGCGGTTGTTGCGACGCCGACGAGGCTCTCCGCCTTCCCTGTAACAACCATAGCGGCGAGTTTTTTGGGTTCAGTATCTTCTTTGTTAGGGGAGGTTGTTTGAGCGGAAGCGGTAATGGTGAGTAGATAAAGGTAAAATGGAGATAGCTGGAAATGTTTCATAAGTTAGGAAGTTGGTAATTCATAAATGAAGGATCGCATGAGATCGTCCGGACACTTGTCCAAACGTGCGTTTCCTGAATCCGGGCGACGTGCCCGTTTCACACGGCTGGCACAATACCAGCCTTGTTCATTTATCCTAACCTCGGCGGTGGCCCGGGCGGCGCTTGCGGCCATGCCGGTGTCCAGACCCGTGAGTAAGCTCCGGCCGTGATCCGTTTAGATAGATTCACCCGCACCACCGGCTTGGCCTGCCATGCGATCGCTGGCATTTTCACCTTCACGATTTTTGTTTTTGGGTGGCTCGTGGGGATAGGGAGTTTTTTAGTCACCTGTTGTAATCCATCATCGTCAGAGAGTGTCGCTTGGAATTCTGGGCTGTGCCAGGCTTTCGAAACCGCCGTGGCCACACTTTTTCCCGTCGTATCCTGGACGGTGAGCTTGCACAGAACTGTCACCTGAAAAAGCACTAAAGGCCCGGCCACCAGTTGGAACAAGGCCAACAAGTAAAGTAACCGCAGGTTTTTGACGCTTAATTTGCCCATCGACGCGGTCAACATGCGCACTTTGGGCGGTTGGGCAAGTGATGTTATTAAATCGCCCCAAAAGGAACCCCGGCAACTTTCCTAACTATTTCAAATTCAGCGGGAGCCCAAGAACAACGTTTGTCATCAGAAACATGCTCGATCCACGGCCCAATAAAGTCCGGTCAGTGCAATGATCGCTGAGGCTGGACGGGCGATGATTCTCTCATAACAATCCCTTTTCCACCACGCGCTTACCGCTACGAAGGTGAGGCCGACGACCACGAGCTGCCCTACCTCAATGCCCACGTTGAAGCTGAACAATGCAGGCAGGAAATCAGTGGGTTTGAGAATTGTATCCTGAAATGTATGGGCGAATCCGAGACCATGGATCAGGCCAAAGCCGAAAACCACCCACGGCCGCCAGCGGCTTAGATGTTTGGTGAATAGATTTTCAATCGCGATGAATGAGATGCTGAGCGCGATCGCGACTTCCACAAATGTCGTTGAGACTGAAATGATGCCGTAAAGCGACAGCCCCAGAGTGAGCGAGTGCGCCAACGTAAAGAGCGTCATTTGAAACAGCAGCACGCTAAAGTTCCGCGCCAAAAAGAATAGTCCCAAGATAAAAAGAATATGGTCCAAGCCGCCGGGCAAAATGTGTGTGAAGCCCAGCAGAAAAAACTGCGGAATCACGACACCCGCCGTGGCCAGTGTGGTAAGAACGAGGTGGATGCGCGTCATGGCAGAATGATTGGTAAAATGGCCAACTGAGGCCACTTGGAGCATGCAAAGAAGGAAAGTGATAGGGGAAATCGCTGAGATTCGCTTGGCGCATGCTTCCTTCGACTAGCGAAGAGCGATCTCCGGACGCAATGGGATGGACGTTTTGGCTGGGATAGGCAACAACACGCGCCGCTTCATGTCCGCTCTCCTCTCTGCAAACGAAATTCGCCTGACCTACGGTTATCAAATGCTGCTAGACGGCGTCACGCTTGCGGTATCCGCAGGTGAAAAAACGGGCATGGTCGGTCGCAACGGCTGCGGGAAAACCTCCTTGCTGAAAATTCTCACTGGGCAACAAAGGGCGGACTCCGGGGAAATTTCGCTGCGCCGCGCCCTTCGCGTGGGCTACTTGCCGCAGGAGTTCGAATTGGATTCCGAACTTACGGTGCAAGAAAATATTGCCTCTGGCGCGGCGGATATTGTCGAAGCCATCCGCCGCTATGAAAATGGAGAAGGCAGTGATGCCGAGCTGAATGACCTGCTCCATCTCATCGATCACGCCGACGGTTGGAATCTCGATTCACGCATCAAGGCCGCATCCACCGCACTTGGAACGCCGCCGTTAGATGCGATCGTCGGGCCACTTTCCGGCGGAGAAAAGCGGCGGGTCGCTCTTTGCCGGGCACTCGCCTGCCAGCCAGATTTACTCCTGCTAGACGAACCGACGAACCACTTGGACGCTGAGTCGATTCGGTGGTTAGAAGAGTATTTAAAAGGCTTCCCCGGAGCGGTGATCTTCGTAACGCATGATCGCTACTTCCTTGACGTGATTGCCACGCGGATCATTGAAATCGATCAAGGGCGTGCGTTTTCTCATCCCGGAAATTACACCGCCTTCCTCGAATCTAAGGCCATTCGCCAACAGATTGCCAGTCAGACGGAGCGTCGGCGTCAGCGGTTTCTGCGAGAGGAACTCGAATGGGTTAGATCTGGCGTGAAGGCGCGGGGGACCAAACAACGGACCCGGCTCGATAAATTTTACGAGATTGAAGGAATGGAAGCACCGCCCGAGGAGCGCGAAATGGACCTGCTGATTCCGCCGCCGCCGGACTTGGGGAACATCGTTGTCGAGCTGGAAGGCGCGGGCGTCAACGTCGGCTCGGAAAAATCGCCGCGTTGGTTGTTCCGAAATCTAACTCTCAGTCTGCGCCCCGGCCAATGCACCGGAATCGTCGGCAGAAATGGTGTCGGCAAAACGACCTTGCTGAAACTCTGCCTCGGCCAACTCGAGCCGACCGAAGGCACTGCGATCACCGGCAAGCGGGTAAAGGTGAATTACATCGACCAGACGCGGATGCAGCTCGATGGCACAGGCTCGCTGCTAGATGAGATTTCCGATGGCAATGAAAAGCTGATGTTTGGCAATCAGCAGCTCGGCGCGCGGAACTATCTCAGGCGTTTCCTGTTTGATGACAAGCGCATCAATGAGCGGGTCGATCTTCTATCAGGTGGTGAGCGCGCTCGGCTAATGCTGGCGAAGGTTTTGAAAAATGGCGGCAACGTGATCGTGCTCGATGAGCCAACGAACGATCTGGATCTGCCTTCGCTGCGAATGTTAGAGGAAGCGCTTGCGGTGTTTGATGGTACGGTGATTGTCGTTTCTCATGATCGCTATTTTCTCGATCGGATTTGTGATCAAATCATCGCCTTCGAGGATAACGGCATCGCAGTGCAGGCAGGGAATTATTCCTACTATCTGGAAAAGCGCCAAGGCCGTGAAGCAGCGGAGCGTGCCCAAGCGCAAGCTGCTGCTAGAGAAGCGGCCGCCCGCCACAAAGCGGCTTCTGCCGCCGCCACGCCAGCGAAAAAAGGGCGTAAACTCAGTTTTAATGAGAAGAACGAACTCGAAGGCATGGAGACCGCGATCCACGCAATCGAACAGGAGGCGGAGGGAATCGAAGCCCTGCTGCATGATCCTGAGTTCCAGGCGAAACGCTTTGCGGAGATCCCAGAGTTTGTTGAAAAACTCGATGCGGCTAAAGCAGACGTCGCTCGGCTTTACACGCGTTGGGAGGTGCTAGAAGCGCTTCGCGAAGCAGCGGGTAGTTAGACGTAACGACGATCATCGGTCGCCATTACGTGAAATGCTCCCAGCCTCCCGCTAGAAATTGCCCCTGCTCTGGCGCTGTAATGGCACCAATGAGTGTGAGCGGCAGATCGGGAAATGGCCATGAGGCAAAAAGTTCAGCCACCCGTTCAGGCTCGATGGCGAACAGCAATTCGAAGTCCTCGCCATCGCCAATCGCTTCCGCCGCAGTGCATCCCTGAGTGATCGGAAGGGCGGTGTGATTGATCGTGAATCCACAGCCAGAAGCCGCAGCCATGCGTGGCAGATCCTTCGCCAAGCCATCAGATAGATCCATCATGGCGGTGGGTTTGAAATGAGAAACGAGCCACGCGGCTTCGACGATTCGGGGTGTGAAATTGAGATGTTTCCGATGGATCGAGCCGCCGAGAGTTCCGGTAACGAGCAGCACATTGCCCAGCTTCGCAGTGGAACGTAACACCAAGTGTTCCCGGTGCACACTGCCGGTAGCCGCCACGGAAATGACGGCGGAGGAACCTAACGGAACACTTGAGGTTTCCCCCCCTGCGAGAACGCCACCGAATTTTTCCAAACAATCGCCGATGCCTCGATAGAGATCCTCTACCCAAGCAACCGGAGTATCCGAGGGCAGAGCGAGGGTGATGAGAAAGCGCTCAGGAAGCCCTCCCATGGCGGAGAAATCCGAGATGACTCGGGCAACGGATTTCCAGCCGACTGCACGAGGTGGACTGTCTGGAAGGTAATGAACATTCGCAACGAGCGCGTCGGTTTTTAAAAGCTGTAGGGTGGGAGAGTGTGGGCCGAGATCTATCACGGCACAGTCATCGCCCGGACCCGCTGCCGCGGACGAGTCCCGAGGCACGAGATCTATCAGGCGCTCGATCAGGGCATCCTCTCCGATGTCGCGGAGTGTGTTCACTAAATGGGATCTAACGGGAGGTGGTAATAGCGGGCGGCGACTTGCACGAGCACGGTTGCGCCGTTGAAACAAAAGTGCACGGCGATGGGTGCCCATAACGATCCGGTCTTTTCGTAAACCCATACGAGCACGCAGCCAAAGATGAAGAGTGGCAGCAAGGCGCTCAAGCTGCCGTGAGCGGAGGCGAAAATGAGCGCCGAAAAAATTCCAGCCGCCCATGGTCCGGCGAATTTTTTAGCGGTCGGATAGAAATAACCACGAAAGACAAGCTCTTCACATAGCGGCGCGGCGATGACGGCGGCGAACCCCATCAGCCCGAGCACCCAGGGATCGGTGGAAGTTTGCAGCAGCTTGACGGTTTCCTGCACGGACTCGACGCCTAATGATTCCATCCATTTCATGTAGCCCGTTGCTTGGAGAGCGCCGAAAAAAAGCCACATCGTAAAAACCGCGCCGGGTGCGATGAGAAACACCCAAGGCCACGAGCGCCAACGAAGGCCAAGCCAATCGACGGGATGAATACGCATGGCCATCACAATTAAGACAGCTCCTGCCATGAAGAATTGAAATCCGATAGATGCGATCAGTGCCTTGGTATCGAGCACGAGATCTGCCTTTTGCGATGCGCGCACCGAGCTGATCACCAAGGCGAGGAAAACCAAGTAGATCACTCCGATCCCGATCAAATCCAAGGACCGATAAAACCCTGTGGGCACTTTTCCAGTCGTAAGCGCCGCAGGTGTTTCAGAGGAGGCCGGAGGTGAGTAGGGCGATTCCTGATCTTCCGGAGCTGGCTTCGCGTCGCATGCGATCACGGGATTTTTTACAACGAGTTTTCTAACAATTGAGCTGCTTGCGAATATCCCAAGAGCCCCGATGAAACAGGTGGTCAGGACGAGTTCTGTGGGATCTGACATGGGTGGTGGCTGCGCTGTGAAAACTGCGATGGCTGAACGAGGCCGCCAATGGGAAAAACAAACGGGTGAAGGATTAGTGATTTATAAAACTCGAAGGTCAAGAGATGCTTGCATTTTTATAAAACTCACGAAAAGCTTTTGGGTTATTAAAAAACATCAGCAGATATGATTGAGCCGGGTAATTCTTATCGTACGATTTTGCGGCGGGAGTATCCAGAACCATTGATCGCGCTGTTGGCGTTTGTTTTAGGGATCTGGCTGTGGGATCACTATTTTGGTAAAAACGAAGGCTACGCGCCGGGAACGGAAGAAATCGCGCTGGTCAAAATTGATCGCGATTTGCGCCTGACGGATGCGATGGCAAACGATTCGACTTGGCTAAAATGGTTGGCGAATGTCGATCCGCCCGTAGTGGCAAGGCGTGACGCGTTGAAAGTTTTACAAAAACTTTCCAATGAGAAATCGATCAGCCCGCGCGGAATCGAAGCTTTTGCAATAGTCAGAGCGGAGCAGGACGGCTTGCCACTCGAGCAAACCTTAAGTGGGGACCTGCAAGGGCAATTGATCTCGGATTTCGAGGAAACATCGCACCAGTTAGCAAATCATAAGGGCACTTGGTGGCATGCGAAATTGATAGAAACCGCAGAGAAAACTACACCACCTGTAGCGAATTGGAAACAGGTGTATGGCGCAGATTGCCTTCAGCTCAAAACGCGCACGGTAATGGTCAGATCGGCAGTATGGCTGTTAGGATTCGGGGGTCTGTTTTTTTTACCTGGTGTGTTAGGCCAATTGAAAAATGTGATTCATGCGAAGCCGACAGGCTACGGCGGAGCGTGGCCGCTGACGCTGGGCTTGATGGTTTTTTTGGTCACGACTTTGGCGTGGATCGGGTTCAATATGACACTCGAGTTAGGGCTTGATGCGGTCTCTGGATTGCCGCCGTGGCTGGGGATTTTCCTTGATTCCGCCGCGCGCGTCCTGCCGACTCTCATCGCGTTAGCCCTGTTGTTTCGGCGGCCTTCACACGCCGTCCGCGTCTTGGGATTGAATCGTCCAATCGCGCCCCGAGCAATCCTAGGGCTGTTCGCCCTTTTGATGATCATCGATCAGATCTTGCGCGTGGTTTTCAACAATGCGGGGTCGGCTGAACCGGGTGGAGGACTTAGTCGCGGAGATGCAGGTCTTTGGGGGCTTGCCTTCATGATGATTTCGGCCTGCGTGTTAGCGCCCTTGGCTGAAGAGACGCTTTATCGTGGCGTGCTTTTCCGCTCGTTCTGGAATCGCTTAGGTGTTCTCCCTGCGGCTTTTCTATCATCCGTGATTTTTGCAGCACTGCATTTTTACGATGGTTACGGCTTGGTGAGCGTGGGGATTTTCGGTTTCACCTGCGCCCTACTTTACACTTCTTCCGGCTCGCTCACCACGGTGATCGCGCTTCACGTGCTTTATAATGCATCGATCAAAATCCCGGAGTGGGTCGTCTATCATGCACCGCTGGGCTGATCCTCAGGCTCGGTATAATTTCTCATGAAATCCGCCACTTGGGCGAAAAACGGATCAAGAAAACCGCGCGCATTGGCGGGGATTTCCGTTTCATCCATGGCTGCTCCCATCAACTCTAACCAGCGGTCGCGCTCGGCGATCCCGATTTGGAAAGTGACGTGCCGCATCCTCAAACGAGGGTGTCCGCGCTTTTCCAGATAGTCGGTCGAACCACCCAATCGGAATAACAAAAATCCGGCCAAGCGTTCTTCCGCACCCTCCCAATCGTCGCCTGGATACATCGGGCCAATCAGGTCGTCCGTCCGGACACGGCGGTAAAACGCAGCGACCATCCGGCGGATACCCGCTTCCCCGCAGCTTGCCATTACCTCTGCTTCGTTCATGCGAACAAGGGAGTCTCGATTTCACCATCCGAGGGCAAGCACCGTTTCGGCCCGCGGAGCGATTCATTCCGCGTCGAGGCGATGCGAGGGTAAGGTTTCACTTTCCGAACCTTTTCGATTGCCGTGTGGGCGGGCTTTGCTAGCTTGCTTCCAATTGGTTGGGAAAGGTGATGAATGCCGTACTCGAACATCCTGTGCTCGTATTGAATCGGTTCTGGCAGCCGATCCACACTTGCTCCGTCCGCAGATCGCTTCATTTGCTCTGCCTCGGCCACGCTCATGTGGTGCAGGTTGAGGGAGAAGAGCGTTTCAACACCCACGATCTTTCCTCGTGGATCCGCTACTCAAATGATGCGGTGGAGGCCGAAATGATCCATGGCGCGAGGATCGCCATTCGGGTGCCAAAAATTGTCGTTCTATCCGTTTACGACCGTTTGCCCCGCCTTGAAGTGAAGTTCACCCGCCGCAATGTTTTCCTGCGGGATAAATTCACTTGCCAGTATTGCGAAAAGGTCTTGCCCGAGACCCAGCTCAATCTCGACCACGTCACCCCGCGGGATAAAGGCGGCCGCACCACTTGGGACAACATCGTCACGTCCTGCTTCCGCTGTAACACGCGCAAGGCTAACAAAATGCCCCACGAGGCCAACATGCATCCGCAGATGAAACCCTTCGCCCCACGCTGGCGACCGCTCTTCGGTATGCATGAAAACGGACTCGCAGATGCCAGTTGGAGCCACTTCCTCCACCATACCAAGGATGAAGCCCGTCGTTCGGCTTGAGTGCTCGAATCAACGCGGCGTTTCGATGCTTTTGCCCTAGGTCATTGGGAATCCTCTTTCAAGGTTCCTCAACGCTTCCGGATTAGCATGAACTCGTTGCCATCTGTGTCGAAACACATGGCGAGATGCGGGGCTTCGCCGTCTTCTTCCTGCGGCTCTCGAGTGAGGCCACCGCCGTGCGCGATGACTTCGGCGGCTCCGGTGACAACGTCTGCGACTTGGAGGCTAATTCCCGTCCATGTCCTTTTCCCCTCACCGCCACTGTGGATGCCGATGGTGGCACCAGCGATTCCGAGTTCGGAAATATGGCTGTTAGTGCGGATAAGTTCCGCGCCAAAAACCGTCTGATAGAAAGCTGTCGCGCGCTCCAAGTCCGCTGCCCAGATGACATATTTGACGCGCTCGACGGTCACCTATCAGTAAGTGAAAATTTCATCTTCCTTGAAGAAGCGCTTGATTTCGGCTTGCGCAGCTTCCACTGAATCCGAAGCGTGGCAGACGTTGCGCATTTTCGCGTCGGCATCCTTGAAGCCGAAGTCACCGCGGATGGTTCCGGCGGGGGCGACCATGGAATCGGTAGGTCCTAGCAGGTCACGCACGGTGGCGATGACATTCTCACCTTCGAGGGCAAGTGCGATGACAGGAGTTTCCTGCATGAAGCTGCGGACAGACGGAAAGAACGGTTTATCGGCAATGTGTGAGTAGTGCTCGGCGAGGACTTCGTCGCTGAGGTGCATCATCTTAATGCCGCGGATCAGGAACCCGGCGGCTTGGAAACGGGCGAGAACCGTGCCGGTGATATTTTTGGAAACCGCATCGGGCTTGAAGAGAATGAGTGTCGTTTCAGGAGTCATGATGCGGTGGATTAGGGCCGACCGCTGCTTTGCGCAAGACTTTTGCGGCTTCGCATTCCCTTGGAACTCCTAATGATCCAGCCCATCCGCACGTTGGCGGAGGGCGCGCGCGGCATCGGCATTGCGGTTTTCCGATTCCCAAAGTGTGGCCAAGCGTCGGAGTGCGGTGGCGGTCTCTTTTTTCGCTTCAGCCGGATAGGCCCGGATGGCATCGCGCAGGCGGTCCTCGGCAGCTTTGCTCTGGCCTTGGGCGATCAACGTTTCGGCGGATTCTATCAGGAAGGCGGGTTCGTTTTTCACAGCGGCTGGATTCGCTGCCTCCGCCTCGCGGAAAAGGCGGGTGGCGTTCTGCTGTGTCTCCGGATCGCGACGGGTGGCGATGGCGAGTTTTTGTAATAGCTCGAAGTGATCGGGAAAATTAAAAACCCCTCGCTCTAGCAGAAGTCGGGCGGTGCGGGGGTCATTGGCCGCCAGCCATTCATCGGCAAGCTTGAGAAATTCATCGGGCGAGCCGCTACGGAGTTTCAGCAGCTCACTGGCATGATAGCGGGCGAGGTCCGGCTTGTCGTGGGACCGATAGAATTTCGCCAGCGCCTGATGGGCGAGCGCCTGATTCGGATTGATCTCCAGCACGGCCTTGAGCGCGGCTTCGCCTTTGTCATTCTGTTTGGTGGTGAAATAAAGAATCCCTAACCGCGTGCGCAGATCGAGCGAAGACGGCTCGGCGGCCACGTGGTTTTCTAACACTTTGATCGCCTTGTCCGGTCGGTCGGAGTTGCGGAAATACTCGGAAGCATCGCGAGCTAGCATGGCGATCTCCGGGTGGGCTGCTAGGGCGAGAAGATAATGTTGATCGAGCTTTTTGCGATGCGCCGTTTCATCCGCCTCGGTGGCGCTGCGGGTGAGCGATGCGTAGAGCAGCGCGGATTCCGGATCGTCGGGCGAGAGCTGGTCTAGCAGGGCGGTGGCCTGGGACTTGCGGTCGCTGCCGCTGTAGAACTGATAGAGCCGTTGGGTGATCCGGGGGTTTCCGGGATTTTTTTTGAGAGAATTTTCCAAGGCATCGGTGGCGAGTTTGGTGGCCATCGAGTCGCCGCCGCCCTGTTGCGTGAGGAAATCCGAGTAAAGCAATTGCACCGTCAGATCATCCGGACGGGCGGTGGCCAGATCGCGGAAGAGTTTCACGGCGCCCGCGCGGTCGTCGTGTTCGAGCTGTTGTTTCACTGCCCGTTGGACGAGTGGCAGCGCGAGCGGATCCGCGAGGCGGGCTTTTTCAAAATGATCCTGCGCCGTGTTCACATTCCGCATTTCCTCCAGCACACCGATGGCGAATTCCAGCCGCGAGTTGTCCGCCGCGTGGAGCGGAGCGGCGAGCATGAAGAAGGTGATCTGCAAAACACGGTGCATTGGGATTTTGCTGCTAGAGTGGGGGCGGGCTGTCGAGGCTGGTTTCCAGCCGTTCCGTGGTTCCATGTGCGGAGCACCAGTTCCGGACGTAGATCATGTCGAGGGTTTCCGGTCCTTGAACGGCGAGAACGTCTCGCGCGTCGTCCAGATCCTTAAGTGCCGTCGGGTGATCGTGGGGATTCGCCATTGCGGAAGGACTTTAGAGGGATGGGAGAGGCTCCGCAACGGAGAAGAATCAGCGGTCGCGCGCCATGCGGGGCAAGGGTGAGGTGGTTCCGCAGGAGCGCCGACGTTGTTGATTCTCGTTTCCAACAGTGAATCAAGCGAGCTGGCATTTTTCAGGACTTGAAGCCGGAGAATCTTTGGAATCCAATAGTGGCGGATGGACATTCTGGTGGTAGATGATGAACCGCAACTGGCCGAACAGGTCGGCCGGGCACTTTCGCGGGCGGGGCATGAGGTGAGGATCGCCCGTGACGGCCCATCCGCGTTGCAGGAGGTGACGGGTTCCCGCTTTGACCTGGTGGTGCTGGATGTGAACCTGCCAGGGTTTGACGGCTTCATGCTATTGTCCCGTATCAAGGAGGCCCGGCTGCCGGTGCGGGTGCTGATGTTGACCTCGCGCTCGGAAGTGGGTGATCGGGTGGCGGGTTTGAAAGCGGGAGCGGATGACTACCTGACGAAGCCATTCGCCATGGAGGAGTTGCTGGCCCGGGTGGAGGTGCTCGGGCGGAGAAATACGGCTCCTGAGGCGGAGTCGATCCTGCGGGTGGGAGACCTGTGTCTGGACACCGTGCAACGGCGGTTGAGTCGTGGCGACAGGCGCGTCGAAGTTTCACCGCGCGAGTTCGAGGTCCTGCAGGTCCTCATGAAAGAACCCGGCCGGACGTTTTCCAGGGATGAGATCTGCGAGCGAATCTGGGAAAGGGAGTATGAATACGACACCCGGACGGTGGAGATTTTCATCATGCGCCTCCGGAAAAAACTCGACCGGCCGGGTGAGGAATCGGTGATCCGAACGGTCCGGAGTGTGGGCTATGTGATGAAACCAACCTTATGAGACGCTGGTCGTTGAAAGTGAAAGTGGGTGTTTACGCCGCCTTGCTGACCATGGCGGCGCTGGTCGCCGGTGTTTGCGTGATGTTGGTGACCCTGTATTTCTATCAGATCAACAAGCTCGATGAATCCTTGTCCGAAGAAGCTCGGGAACTAGTGTGGGATCTGAATAATTTCCGGGACGCTCCCAAGGACCCGGGTGAGCCGCTGGGCGACGAGTTCATCCCGGTGCCGCTGCGGGACCGCTATCTGGTGGTGGAGGGGCCGGAAGGGCGGATCGTCCACCACTCGGCGAACCTTCACGGCATGATGCTGGATGGGGTGGTGGGCGGGAGCCGGACGGTCAGACTGTTTGGCGAGGCCTGCCGGGTAGGGGCATGGCGGGAGGGACCCTACGTCGTGAGGATTGGTGCGAAGCTGGACATGATCCGGAGGTTCATGAAGAGCCTGAGCATGGGATTCGCGACGGCGCTGCCTGCTGTGGGATTGGTGGTTTATTTCGGTGGAACATGGCTGGGCCGGAAAACGGTGGCACCGGTGGCGGAATTGAGCGCCGCGGCGGAGCGTATCAGCGCCAGCAATCCGCACGAAAGACTGCCCACGCCTGCCGCGCGGGACGAAATCGCAACTCTGACGGAAGTGGTGAACCGGAGTTTCGACAGATTGCAGTCGTCCTACGAACTGGCGGCGCGTTTCTCGGCGGACGCCTCCCACCAATTGAAGACTCCGGTGGCGATCCTGCGTGCGGGGCTGGACCATCTTTCCTGGGCGACGGATCTCAACGAGGCACAGGCGGCGGAGGTTTCGATGCTTCTGCAACAGACGCGGCGTCTCACCTCGCTGATCGAAGACCTGCTGTTGCTGGCCCAGGTGGATGCCGGGCGGATGCAGCTGGAGAAGGGGGAAATTGATTTGAATTCACTGATCCAGGCGGCGTGCGACGATCTGCGGGTCCTGGTGGAAGCGAAAGGAATCACGGTCCATGAGGAATTGCCCCAAGCGCTTCCGGTCCGGGCGGACCGGCGTTTGTTAGCAATGGTGATACAGAATCTGGTGGAAAACGCGGGGAAATACACGCCGCAGGACGGAGTCATCCGGATCTCCGCAAGCCGGAAGGGGGAGTCGGTGAGGGTGGGCATCGCAAATACGGGGAGCGGGATCAGCGAGGAGGACGGCAGTCACATTTTCGAGCGTTTCCGCAGAGGGGCCGGCACGGGTGGCAGCGTCCGAGGACATGGCTTAGGGCTGAATATCGCGAGGGAGTTGGTGAGGGCGCACGGAGGCGAGCTTGCCTTGAAACAGTCCGATCCGGGGTGGGTGGAATTTGAAATCCTCCTGCCGGCAGGCTTTTGAAAGAGCAGGATCGACGATGAGCCGCTTCACGAATCCATGGCCTCATGACGCACACCGCGTGGCGGATATCCTTCGTTGGAAACTGGCCATCGGGGCCCCGGAGCCGCCGCTGATAGAAAGCGCTCCGGACACTCCGGCGGACTGGCTTGCGTTGGCGGCCTGGGACATTGCAGCTCCGCCTGAGGCCGGGTGGCGTGTCGTCTGGCTGGGCCACGCTTCGTTCCTCGTGCAGGGAGCGGGCGCCTCGATCCTGATCGATCCCGTGTTCTCCGATCACTGCGCGCCATTTCCGGTTCCGAGCCTACGGCGCAAAGTGCGCCCGCCCTGCTCCATCGGCGACCTTCCGCGGATCGACGCGGTTTTACTTACACACAGCCATTACGACCATCTTGATTTGAAAACCCTCCGCGCTATCGGCAGTGCCACGCCTGTCATCATCGCGGAGGGGCATTCCGCCTGGCTCGGGAAAAAGGGATTCTCCAACGTCCGCGAGCTGCCGTGGCAGAAGAGCCTGGAAGCCGCTCCCGGCGTCACGGTCACCGCCACGCCGGCGCAGCATTTCACCGCCCGCACGCCGTTTGATGGAAACCGCGGCCACTGGTGCGGATTTCTGATAGGGGGGGCCGGTTGTGCGCTGTGGCACGCCGGGGACAGCGGTTGGTGCGGGGCGTTCCGGGAGATCGGCGGACGCCATGGCCCGATCGACTTCGGCATGATTCCCATCGGCGCCTACAATCCGCGGCGGATCATGAAGGCGATGCACATGAGTCCGGAGGAGGCGGTTCGCGCGTTCGAGGAAACAAGCTGCCGCCGCGCGGTGGCGATGCATTGGGGGACTTTCGCTCTTACTGACGAGCCGATGCGCGAACCGGTGTTGAGACTCGCGCGCGAGTTAAAAAGAAAAAACCTCGCGCCGGATCGGTTCGTCGCCGGAAGGGTTGGAGAAATATGGCAGGTGATGCCGTCCGTCACTTGAGATAAGTGTCCACGCCTTCCGATTCCGGCGTCCAGTATTTCACTGACACGACCTTGGCTTGGAAGCTTTCCACCTTCTGCCCCTTTTCGGACGGAGCGGAGAACGCGATACCGATGCCGCAGATGCCTGCCGTGAGGGCAGCGCAGGTTTATTTGATGAGATTCGTTTTCATTCCTTGAATGCGTGACGGGTAACGATCCGGTTGGAGGTGCGGAATGGTAACGATCCGGTTGGAAATCAAACGAGATGTTGCCTCCCGCCGGGAACAAAGCGACTCTGGAACACATCTGCCATGAAAACAATCCTCGTTCCCGCCGCCGCAGTTTTTCTTTGTTCTGGATCGCCCGTCCGCTCCGCCACCATCGAGGTGGATGCCGCTCGCAGCCGCATCCAGGTGGATGCGAAAGCCACCGGCCACGCCTTTACGGGTACTCTAGGAAAATACACCGCCAACGTCACCGGAGATGCGGCGACTGCCAGGCCTGTTGGATTCGACCTTTCCTGGGATTTCAACGATCTCGATACGGGCGACGGTGATCGCGACAAGGAGATGGTGAAATGGCTCGGCGGAGGGAAGCCCAAGGGCTCCTTCAGTTTCACCAAGTCGTGGGAGGAGACCGCTGCCGGCGGTAAAGCCCAGGGCAACCTCACCGTCAACGGCGTGGCAGTGATGGTCTCCTTTCCCTACACCGTGGTGCGCGACGGGGAATGGGTGACCATCGAAGGAAAGGTTCCCTTGGACTATCAGAATTTCAAACTGCCTCTCGTCCGTTCCATGATGGTGATGACAGTGGATCCGAAGCTGGTGGTTCGTTTCCATATCGTCGGAAAAATCAAGTGAGTCCAAGTATCCCCACGATCAATCATGACATCTGAAATCTGGTGGAACCGGCGCGCGGGCTGCGTGAAGGCCCTGATGGAGGGATGCTTCGCCAACGGCATGGGCCGGATGGACCGTGTGGAACCGCGCATGGCGGCGGCTGTCCGCGACATTCTCGCGCGTCCCGGATCGATGGTCCGGGCGGTGTCCGCCTATCTGATGGGCATTGAGATGGGAGTGCCGGAGCAGGCCGCGAGGGCGATGGCATGCGGCATTGAATACCTGCACACCGCCTCGCTGGTTTTCGACGACCTTCCCGCGATGGACGACGCCCGGACGCGCCGCGGGGCGGCGTGTGTGCATGTGATCCACGGCGAGGCCATCTCGATGCTGGCCGCGCTGGCGATGATCAACCGTGCCTATGCGATGATCTGGCAGTGCATCGGCCAGGCCAGTCCCGAGCGGCGCGGCGGCGCGGGAGACTGGGTGGACGCGAGACTCGGTCTCGGTGGGGTGATCGGCGGCCAGGCCCGCGATCTCAGCGGCTGGCGCGGCGGGCAAAACGCCGCCGGGGTTTCCGAAGTGGCGGCGAGGAAGACCGGGGATCTGCTGAGGCTGACGCTGGTGCTTCCCGCCATCGCCGGTCGAGGAACTTCCCGCGAGATCCAGGTGTTGGACCGGCTGGCGCTGCTGCGCGGGCTTGCCTATCAGGCGGCGGATGATCTCAAGGACGTGATCTCCAATGAGAACGATTCCGGCAAAACCGGCGGTAGGGATGACCTGCTTGGACGGCCGAACTTTGTCATCGCCGAAGGGCTTCCGGCGGCCATGCGGCGGTTTCGGCGGCTGAGCGACACCGGTGATCGCGTGCAGGCGGCCTTGCCGGGACCGGCCTCGCGGTGGATGATGCTGGACATGCTGAAAGTGCCGATGCCGACGCCTGCCGCGGACATGGCCCCCTCACCGCTTTCGGCGGCGATCTGATATTCACGGGAAACGGAAATGAGTCTCTGGAGAATGATTTTCACCAACCTGCGGCGGCACCGTGTCCGCACGGCCATCGGTGCGACCGGGATCGCGCTGGGCGTGGCGACGATGCTCAGTGTCGTGGGTTTGTTGGGCGGTGCGGTGAAAATGTTCGAGCGCATCCTGCGGAGTGATGCCGAGATGGTCGTGTTCGAGAAAAACGTGTCGGATCTTTTTTTTAGCAATGTGCCGGTGGAGACCGTGGAGGAGCTGAGGGCGCTGCCATCTGTCAAGGAGGCCCAGCCGGTGCTGTTCTCCATCATCGCCGCGCCTGATAGACCGGTGGTCACCTGCTTCGGCATCCGCTCCACGGACGGGAGGTTGCGGAAGGGCGAATGGCTGCAAGGCAGCGCCGCCGCATTCGTGGACGACGGCGGGGGAGTGGTTCTCGGCGAGCGCGCGGCGGACTTCCTGAATGGCAGGGCGGGCGGCACCATCGAACTCGGTCAGGGAATCTATCCGGTCGTCGGCGTGGTTCGTCTGGAGAACGGGTTTGAAAACGGCGGCGTCTTCATGCCGCTCGCGGCCTGCCAGAAGGCGTTCCACAAGGAGGGTGTCTGCTCGGTGATTACTGTGGCGCTGGCGCAAGGTCACGAATCTTCCGAGGTGAAAAAATGGATGGCGGAGAATCACCCGAAGCTTGCCGCGCTTGAGAACGAGGAGTTCAGCCGCAGCTACTCGCAGTTCAGGATCATGAAGACGACGGCCTGGGTGGTGGGCGGCTGCGCTTTCCTGCTGGGTGGGCTCAGCGTGACAAATACGATGATTCTATCGGTTTTCGGGCGCATCAAGGAGATCGCCATCGCACGCGTCTGCGGTTTTTCCCGGACCCAGGTGGCGCTGATGATTTTCGGAGAGTCGCTGTTGGTCTCCGCCATCGGCACGGTGGGCGGATGGGGATTGAGCGCGGCGGGGTTGAGGATTTTGAAAGCGATTCCGGATTTGCAAGGCTACATCGAGCCTAACATTGGCATGAAAGAGGTGGCCGGTGCCACGGCGCTGGCAGCCCTGACGGCTGTCGCGGGCGCGATGTATCCGGCATGGTATGCCGCGCGGCTTAAGCCCGCGCAGGCGCTCAGATTTGAATAACGAAAGAAGATATGATGAACAACCAGGTGTTGGTGGAGGACGTTTGGAAGAGTTTCGACCGGGGGCGCATCGAGGTGCTCAAGGGAGTGGCGCTGACGGTGGGGAAAGGCGAAATCGTCGCCTTGTGCGGTACTTCCGGTTGTGGGAAATCAACGCTGCTGAACGTGATTTCCGGGTTGGAAGAGGTGGACCGGGGAAATGTGCGGGTCGCGGGATATGATGTGGTGAGGGAATCCACGCGGGTTGATCTGCTACGGCGTCACATCGGCTACGTGTTTCAGTTCCACCATCTCATTCCGGATCTGACCCTGGCGGAAAACTGCATGGTCCCGGTGATCGCCACCGGTGGAAGCCGGGCGACTGGCATGAACCGGTTGCGGGAACTGGCCGAAGCCACCGGCGTCAGCCATCGGCTTGACCAGAGGGTGCGCGAGCTATCCGGCGGGGAACGCCAGCGCGGCGCCCTGGTGCGCTCGCTGATGAACGATCCGGAACTGCTGCTCTGTGACGAGCCCACCGGCGCGCTTGATGAGAAGAACCGGGAGAAGGTGTTCGATCTGTTGATCGAACTCGTCCGCTCGCGCGGGCGGACTTTGGTATTTGCCACGCACGATCCCGAGCTGGCCGTGCGCTGTGATCGCACCGTGCGGATGAGGGATGGACGCATCGAAGGGATCACAAATTGAGATGCCTGCGGAAATGACTAGCCAGCGGGACGAGGGCGTTTCCATTGCGATAAAACACGCATTGGGCTGGCTGGTGGCGGGCAACGCGGTCGGACTCTATCTGTCGCTTCTGTTGATGAAGCCGCAGTGGCAGCTCGGTGAGTGGACCTACGGCCGCTGGGTGCCGGTGCATCTGAACGTGCAGCTCTACGGCTGGACCGCGCTGCCTCTGGTGGCGTGGCTGTTTTCCATCTACGAGGTGAATCTCAGCAAGGCGGCGGCGTGGGCTCCCGCGGCGGTGTGGGCGTGGACGGCGGCGCTCGCTCTTGGAGCGATGCACTGGTTGGGGGGAGAGACCGGCGGGAAAATTTTCCTCGATTGGAAGGACGGGGTTTTATGTGCGTTTGTAACCGCCCTCGTAATTCTGTGGTTGGTGTTGGCTGCGGCGTGGGCCGGGCGTTTCAAAACATGGAGCAGGTCGAGAAAATGGATTTCATCCGGTGGATTGTTAGGTCTGGCCTTTGTGCCTGTGGCGATCGTTCTGACGGCTTCACCAAAAAGCTATCCGCCTATCGACGTGACGACGGGCGGCCCATCGGGATCAAGTCTTCTGGGATCATCGCTGCTGGTAGTGGGGTTGATGCTTCTGCTGCCGCGGGTGGTGGCGGGACATGGTGCGGGAGTGGCCGGGCGGCGGACGTGGATCTATTTCGCTTTCTGCTGGGTGTACTTCGGAGTGGCGGAGTGGATCGGCGGGACGCATTTCGACTGGTGGCAGAATGTCTCCCTGCTGCTGATGCCGCCGTGGGCGTGGCTGTTGTATCGGGATTGGATGGGCTTCCGGTGGCCGGTGGGTTCGCGCGTTTGGCGGGTGTCGATGTTCGCGTGGTGGGTGCTGCTGGTTTCCACGGCCTATCTGATGTATTTCCCGTTGATCCTGGATCGCATCAAGTTCACGCAGGGACTCGTGGCGCACTCGCATCTGGCGATGGCGGGCTTCACCACTTCGTTCTGCGCGTTGCTCGCCGTTCTTCTAACGGGAAAGCGGCTCGGTAGAACGATCACGGTGATGTCATGGAACCTGGCGGCGCTGGCGATGGTCGTCACGCTGGCGCTGGTGGGCTGGCGCGAAGGCACGGAGCCTTCCTGGATGGTGGAGAATCCGCCGTGGCGGGTGTTGGGTTTGTTCGCGAGGTCGGTTTGCGGCGTGGTGATGCTTGGAATCTCGTTGGTCTGGCTAAGAAACTGGAGGACGGATTCATGAAAATCAGATTTATAAGGTACTGGAGCATCGCGGTGGGGGTGATGGACGCACTGACCGGGATGCTGCTCATCGTCGCGCCGTCCGTGGTCCTCGGGCCGCTGGGAATTCCGGAACCTTCCCGTGACGCGCTTGTATTTTTGAGTTGGATCGGGGTGTTTGTGATGTCCGTCGGACTCAGTTACCCGATGGCGTTGGGCCGCCGGGGAGGGGGCGAGGCGGTGTGGGCGTTTACCGCGTTGGTGAGGATGTGCGTGGCACTTTTTATCACGGTAAATATTGTGTCGGGCGGGCTGGCGGTCGCGTGGGGATTGGTCGGAATTTCCGATGGATTGGTCGGTCTGGTGCAGATCGTAATTCTCAGGAATGGCTGGTGGAAGGAGGTTCCCGAATGAAGTGGATCTCACTTCGCGCGGCGGTTGTGGTCGCGGCGGTTTACGGGTTTTTCCTGATCTTCGCGCAGTTTGCTTTCGTGGAGCTGCTGCGGGTCGGAGGCGCGGGGCTCGTGGAGGAAAGGGTGGCGCTCGGGGCGATGGCGGTGGCTGGCGTGTCAGGTGGATTTCTAGCAGCATGGTGCGGAGCCTCCCCGTTAATGATCCGCCGCGCATTGGGGTTGGCGGCGGTTGCGGCGGCGGCGGCTCCGTATTTCAGTGCGATGCCCGGCGCGGTTGCGGTGGCTGTGGCGACGGGGCTGGCACTTGGTGTCGCGACGACCATGCTGGCCGCGTTGGTGCCTGCATGGTGCGGTGTGGCGTGGGTGGGTTTGGAGACTGGTCTGGGTTACGCGTTGTGCAATATCCCTGCGATTTTCATGCACCCACCGGAATGCCAGGCGCGGACGGGTGCGGTGTTCGCGTTGATCGGACTGGCAGCCGTGCCTTCGCAAACAGAGTGGAAGGTACGGAAGACGTTGAGAATTTTCCCATTTTGGGGTGCGGTGGCGATTTTTACCGCGCTGGTGTGGATGGACTCGGCGGCGTTTTTCATCATCCAGCATGTGGAGGGTTTTAAATCCGGCACTTGGGGCGCGGGAATGCTTTGGCGGAACGCGGCGGTGCATCTGGTCTTCGCGATCATCGCCGGATTGTGGCTGAGAAAGGGCGGAGCGAAGGTGCTGCCGGGACTTGCCTGGGCGCTGCTGGCCGTGGCGGCGCTGGCGGTGAATAAGGAATCGACGCGCCATTTTTCCGGCTGGATCTATCCGGCGGCGGTCTCTCTTTACTCGACGGCGCTGGTTGCCTGGCCTGGCGGGTATTCTGGAGCGGACGGCCGGGGTCCGGCGGCGTGGCGGGCGGCTTGGTTGTTTTCGATCGCCGGGTGGTTCGGGTCGGCTAACGGCATCGGCATGGCGCAGACCTTGCGAACGGTGCCTCCGCTTTTCGTGACCGTCGCTGGAGCGGTGGTCGCGGGCGTGATGGTGTTTGCAGATCGGAGGCACTGGCGGCCTCTCACTGCCGTGGGGGCGGTCGTTTTGGCCGTCGTAGCGTTTCCCCAACCAGGTGCTGTTGTGACCCTTGCGGCGGAGCGAGGGCGGCGGGTCTATCTGGCGGAAGGCTGTATCCATTGCCACTCGCAATACGTCCGCCCCGGCTCACCGGATGAGGAAACCTGGGGTCCTGTCCGCCCGCCGGGGGATGTTTTGAAAGGCGAGCCGGTGCTCATCGGCAACCGCCGTCAGGGGCCTGATCTAACGAATGTCGGTGCCCGCCGGTCAGAGGCCTGGCTGAAGCTCCATTTCATCCAGCCACGAACACTCGCGCCCGACAGCACCATGCCGTCCTACGCCTATCTATTTGAAAGCGGAAAAGGCGACGATCTTGTGGCTTATCTGAAACAATCCGGCACCGCTCACATGGCGGATGTCATGGCGCGGGCCTTCGCTTGGAATCCAGCCGGCAACCTGGGCGGACAGGACGGCAAGAAGCTTTTCTCCACCCACTGCGCCGCCTGTCACGGGCCTGAAGGACTTGGTAATGGTCCTCTTTCATTGGATCTCCCCCGCAAACCGGCGAACCTGGCCACTGGCCCGTTTGTCTGGACGCCCCCGAGCGAGGATCTTGGTTTGCGGGTTGCCCGTATCATCAGGTTCGGCCTGCCCGTCACCGACATGCCCGGCCACGAAACTCTCGCCGACGCGGAAATCCTCACCCTCAGGGATTACGTTCTGCAGCTTCGTGGGAAAAAATGAGAGATTGCCGCTTATTCATGCGCCGCGCGAGGAGACGTGATCGAACTTTTTGTCGATGAATTTCAGAACGAGTTCCTCGACGTCGTCACTCTTCAAACGCTCTACAACATCCACCGAGAAGCCGCGGGCGATGAGCTGGCGGGCGTTGGCAGGGTTGATTCCGCGGGCGCAGAGATAGAAGATCTCCTCGTCACTGATCTGGGAGGAGGTGCTGCCGTGCGAGCATTTCACTTGGTCGGCGTTGATTTCTAGGCCCGGCATCGAGTTCGCCTCGCAGGTGTCACTCATGAGGAGGTTGCGGCAGGTCTGATAGGCATCGGTGTGGTGCGCCCCTTCATCCACGAAGATAAGCCCGGAGAAGATGGTGCGGGAGTCGTCGTAAAGGGAATTTTTATATAACAGATCCGAGTAGGCCCCTTCCGAAACGTGGTGTTGAAAAGTGCGTTGATCATATTCCTGTAAGTGAGCGGGTATGCTAACGGAAAGCATGTCTGAGCGTGAACCGGGGCCTTCGAGGCGGGAGAGTGATTCGTTGCGTGCCCAGGATGCGCCCGTGTTGAGAATGAATCCGATGGCGGAAGCATCGCGGAAAGTGGCGGTCTCGTTAATCTGGATCACACGCGTGACTTCGTTGAAAGCCTGGATGGCGACGTAATCGAGCTTTGAATTTTGTCCTGCGCAAAGGTCGTTAAAAGCAATGGCGAGGCCAGGCTGCAATTCATCCGCCGAGCGGAAAAGATCCACCACGCGGACTTTCGAACTTGTCCCGGTGACGATGAGCGTGTGAGGGAAAACAACCGTGTTTTCACCCGTGATCCAATGGTGCACTTCGATGGTGCCTTCGATTTCCAGGTTATCGGAAACATGAACGAACAGGCCGTTCGTTAGAGAAGCCTCATGCAGTGCGGCGAACTTGGCCGAGCCGAGCCGCGTTTCCTGTTTCATGAAATGCGACTGCACAAGATCGCTGTGGGAAACGAGTGCTTCGGCAAGCGGCACACAGATCACGCCTTCCGGCAAATGCGATTCCACATGGACGAGTTCGTCGTTCACGAAGATGAGTTTCGCGGCAGGGGATTCAAGGCCCGTGGAGCGTTCGATTAGGTCGTTTACGCCAGTGGCGGGAGCTTTTTGAAAACCGGAGAAATCGAGCTGTTTGATAGTGGAGAAGCGCCAGGTTTCATCCCCGCGCTTGGGAGCGGGGGTGGCGAGGAAACGCAGCCAGGCGGCTTGCTGGCGTTTGGCGAACCAAGCGGGAAGGTAGGCCGGTGTTTCCGGAGCGGTTTCGAGAAGAGATGGCATTTCGAGAGTGGTGGACATGGGAAAGAGAATTAGTCGTTGAGTCGTTCGAGTGCTTCAAGGTCGCCTAGGTCCTGATGGCGACCGGTGGCCTTTTTGTTTTGTTTCAAATCTTCCAGTCCGATGAACGGGACATTGGTTCCTCCAAGCGGAAGCATTTCAATGCGGGGATAGGCCTCCTCAAAATCGACTCCACGGATTTTCACGAGAATATCGATCCGATAGGGCGGAACCCCAAACTGGATCATGCGTGTTTCATCGGAGCTTTCGTGTTTTTGGGAGCGAAGAAGTGCCAGAGCCTCCAGCCTTTGTTTAGGTGTTTTAGATTTCCAATAGGCGGCAGTCGCCGCTTCGTTCTCCTCATGGGTGGCGAAGCTCACGTGAACCGGACCCTGGCGTAGTGATTTCATGGGAAAAATCGATCAGCCTACCGAGCCTTCCATTTCCAGATCGATGAGGCGCTTGAGTTCGACGGAGTATTCCATCGGGAACTCGCGGACGAGGTCGTTGATGAAGCCATTCACGGCGAGGGACATCGCTTGGCCTTGGTTGAGGCCGCGTTGTTGCATATAGAACAACATCTCGTCGGACACTTGGCTAACAGAAGCCTCGTGCTGCGTGGCGTGGCGGTTGCCTTTGACCGTGATGGCCGGATAGGTGTCGGTGCGGCTGTGGCTGTTGATGAGCAGGGCGTCGCACTCGGTGTTGTTTTTACATCCCTTGAGATGCTTCGGAATGTGGACTTGGCCGCGATAGGTGGAACGACCTTCGCCGACGGAAATTGACTTCGAAACGACGTTAGAAGTCGTGTCATCGGCGGCGTGGATCATCTTCGCGCCGGTATCCTGGTGCTGGCCGGTGTTGGCGAGGGCGATGGAAATGACCTCACCGCGGGCGCGCTTGCCCTTCATGATGACACCGGGATATTTCATGGTGAGACGTGAGCCGATATTGCAGTCGATCCATCGAACTTCCGCGTCTTCCATGGCGATGCCGCGCTTGGTGACAAGGTTGAAAACGTTAGATGACCAGTTTTGGACCGTCACGTATTGGATCTTCGCGCCCTTGAGTGCGACGAGTTCGACAACGGCGGAGTGCAGGGTGGCAGTCTCGAATTTCGGCGCGGTGCAACCTTCCATATACATCAGCTCAGACCCTTCGTCGGCGATGATGAGCGTGCGCTCGAACTGGCCGAAGTTTTCCGAATTGATGCGGAAATAGGCTTGGAGTGGTTGTTTGAGTTTCAGGCCTTTGGGGATGTAGATGAAGGAACCGCCGGAGAAGACCGCGGAGTTCAGTGCGGAGAATTTGTTGTCACCGGTCGGAATGACCTTGCCGAACCACGGGCGGAAAATTTCCTCGTGCTCCTTCAGGCCTTCAGTGGAGTTACAGAAGATGACGCCCTGTTTCGTCAGCTCTTCCTTCACGTTAGAGTATGCGGCTTCCGAATCGAACTGGGCTTCAACGCCAGCGAGGAACGCACGTTCCTGCTGCGGGATGCCAAGTCTCTCGAAGGTCTCTAACACGTCGGCTGGCACATCATCCCATGAACGCTTTGGCTTCTCACCATCGGATAGATAGTAGCGGATGATGTCAAAATCGATCTTTTCAAGATCCTTCGTCGCCCAGTTGGTGGGCATCGGCTTGTCCTGGAAAACTTTCAGCGCCTTGTGACGGAATTCACGGACCCAGTCAGGGTCGTTTTTCACGTCGGAAATGTAATCGACCGTCGCGGAAGTGAGACCGCGGCCAGCGTCGAATTTGTTGCGTTCCGGGAACGTGAAATCCCCCTTGGAGCGATCTATATTGATCGCCTCGCGGGTTTCCAAATCGAGAACGTTTGTAGTGTCGTAGGACATGTTAGTTTGAATGGGGGAAAGTTTTAACAGGATGCGGGAGCTAGTGTATCGAGGTAGCGGTCGAGCATGGTGTCTGCGGCACTGACGATAAAATCGCGGAATGCTTCAGGCTTTTCGCCGGTCTGGGTCATTTCGAGGGCATCGTAATAAGCCAACCTGGAAGCGGAGTCTGACGGGATCACGATGGCAGGATAGCCGGCGCGGAGGAAAACCAAGTTCATCATCAGGCGGGCGGTGCGGCCGTTGCCATCGACAAACGGGTGGATGGTGACGAGCCGCTCATGGACATCCGCCGCTAACAGGGCAGGGTGAAGAGTTGCCGAAGGGGCGATGATTTGATTTTCCCACTCGTCCATCAGCTGCGGCACGTCGAGGAAATGCGGTGGCTGGTGTTTCGCTCCGGCAATTCTCACGGGAACAGTTCGATAAACTCCAGCCCACTCATCGGCAATCCGGCTGAGAACCATCTGGTGAAGCTCGCGAACAAGGCGACCGGTGACCGGTTCTGGATTCTTCACGAGGGTTTTCAAATAACTGAAAGCCGCGTGAAGATTGAGGGCTTCCAGGTGGTCCTTGAGGGGTTTTCCGGCGATGGTGACTCCTTTCGACAGCACCATTTCGGTTTCCCTTAAGCTGAGGGAATTGCCTTCGATCTGGTTGCTCGTCGCGATGACTTCCAGCTCGAATGCCGCCACGACTTTTTCCTCCAGCGCGCGGACTTGCGAGGGTTCCAAAGGCCGGAGTGCCTGGAGCCGCTGCAATTTTTCCGTTAGATGAAGGAGTGAAGTCATGGGTGGTAATCGATCAGGCGAGCGCGGGTTCCTTGAGGAACTCGTAGCCGTCTTTTTCCAGTTCGAGAGCAAGTTCTGGGCCGCCGGAGCGGACGATTTTTCCTTCGGCCATGACGTGGACGTGGTCCGGCTTGATGTAGTCTAGCAGACGCTGATAGTGGGTGATGAGGAGCATGCCACGGTCGGGCGAGCGCATGGCGTTGACGCCCTTGGCGACGATCTTGAGTGCGTCGATATCGAGGCCGGAGTCGGTTTCGTCGAGGATGCAGTATTCAGGTTCGAGCATCATCATTTGCAGGATCTCGTTGCGCTTTTTCTCACCGCCGGAGAAACCTTCGTTCACGGCGCGGGCGGTGAATTTCCGGTCCATTTCGAGGTGGTCCATTTTTGAGTAGAGATTCTTATAATAGGCGACAGCATCGATATCCTCGCCCTTCGGCAGGCGGGCTTGCAGCGCTGCGCGGATGAAGTTAGCGTTAGAAACTCCAGGAACTTCGGATGGATATTGGAACGCGAGGAAAATGCCGCCGCGCGAACGTTCGTCGATGGACTTGCCGAGGATTTCCTCACCGTCCTGCATCACCGAGCCGGCGGTGACGATGTAGCTTTCGTGGCCGGCGATCACCTTCGAGAGCGTGGACTTGCCGGAGCCGTTAGGTCCCATGATCGCATGGATTTCGCCCTTTGGGATGTCGAGATTGACACCTTTTAGAATTTCGGTGCCGTCTTCGAGAGTGGCGTGGAGGTTGGTAATTTGTAGACTCATGTGTGGAAGAAGATCGGGAATCAGGGATGAAAAATTTTGGGAAATCAAGAGGTCACGAGTTTGCCGCGCAGGGTGACTTCCACCCCGTCGATGATCGCGCCTGGTGGAAGGTCGAGCACATCGGCGAGATTGATGCCCGGCTTGAAGCTGACGTCGTGAATGACCCCGGTCGTCGCGTCGTGAAAATGGCCGTGCTCGCTGAGATTCGGGCAGTAGCGGGATGATTCGCGGTCGAAATTCACCTGCCGGATAATGCCGTGCTGGACCAGCGCTTCGAGGCAGTTGTAAACGGTCGCGAGCGAAATGTTCGGCAAGCGATCCTTGACCCGCATGAAGACATCGTTAGCCGTCGGATGGTTCCGTTGTTGCTGCAGGATCCGGTAAACTTCCCGGCGCTGGCGCGTCATACGGAGCCCGGAAATTTCCTCGGAGATCTCGATTTCGACCGAGTGATCTGGATTTTTACTGACCATGGCGACAGGAAAGTAGGTTCGCATTGATCAATATCAAGAACTATTCCAATTATAATTCTTGAAAATTTAAGGACTCCGAAAGACTCCATTTTGAGCGCCTGGATCCGCCAATCCTCAGGGCTGGGTGACTTTCAGCCGGATGAATTGAGGCGCGGCGGCTTGCGGAAGGACCACCGCGAAATGACCGCCGCCGAGATCCAGTTCGGAAAGCGCCGAGGGACTCCAGGCGCTGAGGTTCTGACTTTGCTGAAGAGTGTAGATGAGCTCGGGGGCCGATTTTCGATAGGTGAATTGGATCGCGCCGGCGGTTTGGGTGAGACCGGGCAGGAGGTGAGCGTCGGACAGGGTCGGAGTCATTCCCTGGGAGTATTCCAGCAGGTTTGCGGCACCATCGTGGTCGGCATCGGCTGTGGCGTCGGCATCGCCACCGCCATCGGGGAGCGAGAAATAGAGGTCGAGCCAGGCCTGCCAGGCGGAGAGGTATTCGTCGGCTCCGATGTCCACGCGGCCATTGGCGACCCGGCTTTGGCCAAAGTAGTCTTTTTCCCCGCTGGCCGGAGTGAATGGCAGGGCTTCACTGTCCCCGGCATCGCGGGCGGGTGAGGTGCTGGTCAGGGAGAAGTCGGTGGCGGGTGAGGCGTTCGTCGGGGCATTGTTCGTCAGCCCGAGCGAGCTGGTGATGAGGGATGAATGGGCGTCTTTGGCGATGGCGGCTGCGGCTTTCCAGTTGGCGAAAGTGCTGTACGCCGTGCCGTTCCAGATGAACTCCAAATCTGCGCCGGGATTGGTGCGGTAAAGGTTCCAATCAATCGCTCCGGCGGTAATGCTGCCAGTGGTGTTGTCCTTGAGCACGAGCTGCGCGAAGCTGGCGGTGGAAGCGATGAGGTTCCGCTGGATCGTTGTATTGGAAACATAGTTCTGGATCATCACCTGACCGCCGCCCGTGCCGGTGGTGTCGTTGTCGTAAATCGTGTTGTGGCTGAAGGAGCAGTTGTCCGCGCCGCCATTGCCCGCGTCCGAGCCGCCGATGACGATGCCGCCGACGTGGCAGTGGTGGAGGATATTGTTTCTAACCATGACGCCGGTGACGAACTTGCCCGAATTCTCACTGCCGACGGAGACGGCGAAATTGCAGTCATAGACATGGTTGCGCTCCATCACGATGTCCTTCCCGCCATCCACGTAGAGTCCGGGTGCCGAGCGGGTGCCATTGCCGCCACCGGTGGTGAAATTTCCGCCGTAGGCCGGGTTATACTTGGAGTCGATCCGGAAAACCTCGTTCCCCGAGCAGAGCCCGTTGCGCGCCTGGTCGAGCGTGGTGTTGGCATTGGTTCCCTCAAAGCCGATGAAGTCGATGCCGATGTTGTTGCAGTCGTGCACGCGGTTGTTGGTCACGCGGAAATTCGTCACGTTGCCATTGAGCACCACCGACTCGCTCGCTCCAGTCCGCAACCCATAAACCTCGCAACCGTCGATCACCAGGTTGTTGACCGGAATAGCCGCCGTGCCATAGACGGCGATGCCGAAACCGTTGGCGTTGAAGTTATTCAGCGTGGCGCTGCTCTGCCAGATTTCGTGCACCTTGCAGCCAAGGACCTGGATGCCGTTGCCGTCCCCCGTGATGTAGAGGCCGGCGGGGAGTTGGGCCTGCTGCTGCGTGTTGCTGCCGGCGGTCCTGTAGTTCGCCAGCTCCAGGTTTTTAAGATAGATGTAATCGCTGTTCTGAACGGTGAGCAGCGCCGTGGTGTCATTCGGCGGCGTCACTCCCGTCTGGTCAATCACCACCGCCCCGGCGTCTCCGACATAGCGTTGAAAAACGATGGGCTGCGCCAGCGTGCCATCCCTGCCGCTGATGCTCACACGCTCCGCATAAGTGCCCGCTCGGATGTGCACGACGTCTCCCGCGACCACCGTGTCCGCCGCTTTTTGAATCGTGCGCCATGGCTGAGCCAACGTGCCGGGATTCGTGTTCGCGCCGCTGGTGCTGACGTAATAGTCCGCTCCCGCGGCCTCCATCACGACGCAAGAGACTGCTGAGAGGAAAACACGGCTGAAGGGTGCGGGCGACATGGTGTTAGTTGCGTTGTTGCAGGATTTGTTCCCCAGTCTAATCCATGTAGGGAAAGTCTGAGGCGGCCCCGAAAATCCGACCACTCAATGGCTAAACTAAGCTATGGTGGAGAGATGCAGCGGATCGATAGGAGATCATGGATGTTGATTCAAGGGTGAAGTGGCGAGGGACTCGAATTTGGGCTGATGGAGCGTAGGG
>JANYEC010000042.1 GCA_025363295.1 Akkermansiaceae bacterium | reverse complement strand
GGCTTCCGGGACGGATTGCGGAGGCGGGTGCGGGTGGTGGCAGTCACCGGTTGCCGATCATTTCGCAGATCAGCTTCGCCCCTTTTGCCTGGCGGACTGGTATGACGTGCCTTCGACATGCTGCCGGGGCGGAGTATCTTGAAGCCATGGTCCGATCTGGGGTTGTCTCCTCAGGTCGGATCGGGGGCGACTGGCGTCTTGGCTTACTGACCCAAGCCGTCGTGTTTCCACGCGGCATCCCAAATAGAGCCATCCGGTCGCCCCGTCTCCGCTTTTGTTAGTCCCGTGTGCGGTTCATTTGTTGTGAGGTCGCGGTGTTGGTGGGAAGGGGGTCAAGCTCCAGAGTCAGTTCCAAATAACAGACATTGAGAATTCGATAGATCGTCGCTCCGCCCCGCCAAACATCCCACTTCGTGCAGTCACGTGTGCTGCTCGCCTACGGGGCCATGTGACGTGCGCGGGGTGGGCTTGATCACGGAATCGCCCAACTCGGCCGTTTTTGAACAACTTATCGGCCGCTATTCGGCGAGTCACCCAACGTAACCGTTAGAGGAGACAAGAGAATCTGATGAACTGCTCGCACTGTCGTAAAATCACCATTCGGCTCCGAGGCCGAATCTCCCGGCGATCTCTAGCAGATCCTCCCGCATCGGCCACTCGTCGGGGCGCTCGCTGGTTTCATGGCGCTTGCTGGCGCCCTTGAGTGTCATGCAGCCGGTGTTGTCGCCGATCATCCTGATAGACTCGACTTCCTCGGCAGTGAAACGAAGCTCCGGCATTCTTGCGAACTCGCGGATCTTGTCTTCGATTGGCCGCGCACCCTCTCCGGCTTCCTGAATGAACGTCGGCACCACGCTCTCGACGGCGGGATGACTGAGATTCCAAATCGAGGCGAATTGGATGAGAGAAAGTTCGTATTTTTCAGCGAGTGGGCGCATCTTTTCAACCTTTTCCATTCCTCGTTTCACCCAACCTTCCGGACGATAGGTGCGGTGGTCGCCCGGTTTGAAAGCGTGATCCGGGCCATCAAGATCATCATGGAAAATGCCGCCGTAATCGACGACGCGGGTCATGACTTTCACTCCATGCTTCTCACAGGCAGGCAAAGTTAGACCGACTGGCCATGGCTCTAGCGGATTTAAAATGAGCATCGACCAATCAATCAGTGCTCCGAACTTTTCAAGGCAGCCGAGGAGGTCGAGGGTAAATCCGTTAGCCGGTCCGGGCGCGATGCCGAGGCGGTCGGTGAGTCCTTCGGTCTTCGTGTCTTCGAGAGCTTTCCAAAGCGCTTCGCTGGTGAAGCCGGTGTTGTCCGGATTGTGCAGCATCAGGAGGTCAAACTTGTCCACTCCGCAGCGCTCCAGCTCCTTACTGGTAGCCATTTTTACAAAATCTGCATATCCCTCAGGTCCGCGTAATTCGGGATCAGTAAAGCGCGGGTACCCTTTGCTGCCCTGACGCTGGCCTTCATAAAAATCATGCCCGATCATTCCCACGAGGCTGTAGGTGCTCCGATCAATTCCTTTCAACGCCACGCCTAGCAGCTCGTCCGCCTTGCCATTTCCATAGACGTCGGAAGTCACGAACGTACGAATGCCTGACTCGTAAGCCGTCTCAATGCAACCAATGAAGCGTTCCTCGGAAAGAGTTTCGCCAAAGTGCATGAAGCGTCCGCCGCTCCAGGTGCCGTATGCTGTGGTGGTGAGATCCATGGTGGGAAAAGTATGCGCCACTGAGTATGCCCGCCGCGCCGGACGGTCAACCTCAAGCGTCAACTCATGCGCGGCCATTTTCGGCCCTTGCTGCCACTTTTGCGATTCTCAGGACTCCGCAAGATAGCGGGCGAGGATAGGTGCTAGATTTTTGGCGGTCTGTGGCGGCCAGATCTTGCGGTCAGTGAAGAGCGCGGTGTCGAGCGCACGGTGGCAGGGACCGTCGGGCGTTTCCGGGATGCGGGAAATGACGTCGCGGATGATGGTTTTCGCGAGGGCGCTGTTCGCATGAAGATTTTCAATGACGGCATCCACCTCAACGGCGGCTTCGTCTTCTTTCCAGCAGTCGTAGTCGGTCACCAGAGCGAGCGCGGCGGCGGCGATTTCTGCCTCGCGGGCGAGCCGGGCTTCCGGGCCGTTCGTCATCCCAATAATATCCGCGCCTATCAGGCGGTGAAAATTCGCTTCCGCCCGGGTGGAAAAAGCCGGACCGTTCATGCAGAGGTAAGTGCCGCCGTCGTGGACTTTTGGCGCGAGCGAACGAGCGGAGTCTAATAAGTTAGAGCGAAGCAAGGCGCAGTAGGGATCGGCGAAACCGATATGCGCGGCGATGCCATTGCCGAAAAATGTGTGTTTGCCAGCGGTGCCGGTGCGGTCGATGAGCTGGTCCGGCACCACGATGTCACGCGGTGTGAGCTCTTCCCTCAGACTGCCAACCGCAGTCACAGAAACGAGCCAGCGCACCCCTAACGAACGCAATGCCCAGATGTTCGCACGGTGATTGATTTCATGCGGCAACACGCGGTGGCCGACTCCATGACGCGGCAAGAAGCAAACCCGTCGTCCAGCGATACGCCCCCTAACAACCTTGTCTGATGGATCGCCGAAAGGAGTGGAAATGGCATGCTCCGAAATTTCCTCAAAGCCCTCCATTTCATAAAGCCCGCTGCCGCCGATGATGCCTATCGCCGGTTCCATAAAATTTTCAAAACTCATGGTGCAATTGATAGGCTGCGGTCCGCATTCCGACAAGCAGACATGCGAAGCTCAGTGGCCCGGCCCCTGCGTCTTCAGCCACGCGCCAAAACCGATGATAACCGTAGAGAGAATGAGAGTCGCGATGCCGCTGGCGATCAGCGTATGGGCCTTTTTACTCGATCCTTTCCATTCATGAAAAATCCAACCCCACATCGTGCTGAAAATGATGATGCTGGCCATGTGAAGGGTCCATGAAGCGAAGTCGAGCTTACCCATCTTTGTGGCTCCCATGGTGTAAAAGAAGAATTGGAAATACCATGTGGTGCCAGCGAGAGCAGAGAAAAGATAGTTTCCTAGCAGGGGGATGCGGCGATCTCCTCGTTGAGCGCGCAGGCTTCTTTCACCTTCAGTTTGCGCGGCCAGAGCATCAGTTGCGTTCACGGCTGCGGAGCGGTCCATGCCATATCCGGGGTGACGTTGAGTGGAAGCTAGGTATTCATATCCACTACGATTTTTGAGATTGAGCGCGACACACCAGATAAAGTTGGTGGTGAATCCACCCAACATCACGACAATCAATTTAGGTAGGCCCGACCAGAGTTCCGGGGTACCTGCGGCGATAGAGGCCACGCCGATCGGATTCCCGGTCGTGAGACCAAAGCTGAAACAAGCGCTCATAACTCCAGAAAAAGTAGCGACGATCAGGCCCTTCTTAAAGTTAAACTCCGCTATGGTCTTTTGCTTCTCTGCAGCAGGCATTTCCTTTTCCTTGGTGGCCCCGGCAAGGGCGGCGATGAAAATTCCGAGAAGGCATACAGTCACACCTATCAACGTGACTTTCCCTGATGTCGTCGCGGCAATCTGACTGATCGTTTCCGCCACTTGGATATCCGGAATCTGCGGGAAAATTTGCTTTGCGACCGGTGGCAACAATGTGCCGATGGCGGCACAATAACCAAGTGCCACGCCCATGCCCAGCGACATGCCGAGGTAACGCATTGCCAGTCCAAAGGTAAGGCCACCCGTGCCCCAAAGAACGCCAAACATGAAGGTCATGGCAAGCGTGGAGACCGATTGATGGGCGAGCACACCAAAGACATTTTTCGTTAGAAGATTGGCGAGAATGACTGGGCAAATGATCCATGAAAAGAAGCCGCCGACGAGCCAGTAAGTTTCCCAAGACCATTTTTTTACCCCTTTGTAGGGTACATAGAAGCTTCCCGAAGCGAGGCCGCCCAGCCAGTGAAAGATGACGCCGAATATTGCATTTCCCATGGATTTATATATTTGAGTTTAAATTAGATTAAATACGCTTACTCAACACTGTATTTTCATAGTGTTTTACTTCATCGAGCCAATCCCTTCCTGCTGGAACATTTTGTGATTCACAATAGGCATCCCAAACAGCGCCCCATGGTAAGCTCTTGGATTCTTCCATTAGGGCGAGGCGCGATGTGAGATCACCGGATTTTTCGGCATCGTGGATCGCCGCCGGTTCAAGCAAGGCCATCAGCAGCGCTTTGAGCGTATTCCGCGTGCCGATGGTCCACGCAGCGATCCGATTAATGCTAGCATCGAAGAAATCGAGACCAATGTGGGTTCTGGCGAGTAGCTTGTTGCGCACAAGTTCGGCAGCAATGGACTGAAGCGCATCATCGAGCGTAACAACGTGGTCACTGTCCCAACGCACACCACGGCTCACGTGAAGGAGGATTTCCGGCACATACATCAGCGCGGATGTTAGTTTATCGGCGATACCTTCTGTCGGGTGAAAATGGCCAGCATCCAGACAGAGGACTTTTTGGTTTTTGATTGCGTAGCCCATGTAGAACTCATGAGAGCCTACAACATAACTTTCGCTACCGATCCCGAACAGTTTGCACTCCACGGCATCGAGGTGAAATTTTGGGTTCAACTTCTTCGCGAACACTCGGTCAAGTGATTCTGATAGACGCTGGCGTGGGGAGAGACGATCTACTGGAGTGTCCTTGTAGCCATCCGGAATCCAAATATTCGTGACAGTCGGCGAGCCGAGAATTTTCCCCATGTGCGCACCGATCTCACGAGATGCGATGCAGTGATCGACCCAAAAATCGCGAATAGACTTTTTAGGATGGGAAAGCGTGAAACCCTCTGCGGCTTTCGGGTGGGAAAAACAGGTAGGATTGAAATCCATGCCCATCCCCTTCGCCTTGGCCCAGTCGATCCAGTTCTTAAAATGCTCGGGGCGGATCTCATTGCGGTCAACTTTCTTGCCACCGAATTCGCCATAAAACGCGTGAAGATTTAGGCGATGCTTACCGGGAATCAAAGAAATTGCTTTGTCGAGGTCGGCGCGGAGTTCCTCTGGTGTTCGGGCTTTCCCTCGATAATTTCCGGTAACTGCGATACCACCGCTCAAACCTTCCCCGGCATCTTCAAATCCGCAGACGTCATCACCTTGCCAACAATGAAGTGAAATCGGAATTGTCGCGAGCTTGGACATGGCAGTGTCCACATCGACACCAAAATCCGCATATTGCGCTTGGGCAAGTTTGTACGACTGAGCGACGTGCTTTGAGGATTTGACCATAAATTAAAGAGTTACTAATACGATCTCCACTTTGAGGTTAATTTCTCAAAAAAACCTCTACTGTTTTACCAAAAACAAGCATGATCTCGCCAGTGAAACGAATTCTCAAAATCAACGAATGGTTCCATCCCGACGGATTTCCAATCAGCGTTGAACGGAGAGAACCTCAAGAAGATTTTGAACCCCACGCCCACGAATTCGCCGAACTAGTGATCGTGACCGGAGGCAAATGCCTACATGTGACGGGTAACGATTCATGGGATCTCACTGCAGGAGATGCTTTCGTAATTGCCGGGAAGCGCGAACACGAATACCAAGATCTAATGGATTTGCGCCTTGTCAACATTCTCTATCAGCCTAACCAACTCAAAATGGGGCTAATAGACTTGCCATCTGTGCCCGGGTATCATGCACTTTTTACACTGGAACCCGCTCGAAAAAATAAGCAAGCCACTAAAGGACCGCTGCATCTGAATGGAAAAGAGTTAGCACGAGTCACCGAACTCGTAAACCGGTTAGAGTCGGAGCTGATGGCGCGCGAACCGGGCTTTGGTTTCATGGCGACGGCTTGTTTCATGCAGATCATCGGGATGCTTTCCCGCTGTTATGGCAAGAGCCCCTCACCTGACGGGCGGGCCTTGTTAAGGATCGGTGAAGCCTTGTCACATCTTGAGAGAAATATCCATCGCGAGGTAAATCTGGATGAATTGGCCAGCATCGCCCACATGTCACGCCGTAGCTTTTTACGGGTTTTTCAAGCGGCCACTGCGACTTCTCCGCTGGCCTGGGTCATCGCACAACGGATTCAGCGGGCTTGCAGCCTCCTGCGGCAGACCGATCGCCGTGTGACGGAAATCGCATTCGATGTGGGCTTCAATGATAGCAACTATTTTACGCGCCAGTTCACCAAAGTGACGGGGTTGTCGCCCCGAAACTATCGAATGAGACAGAGGGGAAGTTGATCACCTCAACTCTCTCAAGCCTTCATAACCCAGCGAAGTTTCGCCGAGCTGCTGCGCGGATTGCCGCGGTGTTCTTCTGGAGTGGCAACGATGATTCCATCGCACATTTCCGAGTAAACACCCGTGCGAACTCCATCTCTCATCGCGTGTTTCACCCTCCGGTCTTCGCCAGAATGGAAGGTGAGGATCACCGCACGACCACCGGATTTCAGACAGTTCGGCAAGGCCCGGAGGAAGGTATCAAGCGCGACAAATTCCTCATTCACCGCGATTCTGACCGCTTGAAAAACCCGACGCACCGTGAGATCCATTTCACCCTGATCATTGATTCTAACGGATTCCCGAATCGCCTTGGCAAACGCGCCTGTGTTGCCAAAGGACCGCCCGGCGAGTGCCTTCGCGATGGATTCCGCGCGGGGTTCGTCAGCATTTACATGGAGGGCAACTTCGAGTTTTTCCGCGCTGATTTTCTCTAACCAATCGGCAGCGGAAAGCCCACGAGCGGGGTTCATGCGCATATCGAGCGGGCCAGTGGTCTTGAAACTGAAGCCTCGCGAGGGATCATCCAGCTGCATGGAGGAGCAGCCGAGATCCGCGAAAATGAAATCCACTTCAGGGATGCCACGCGATGTTAGAACTTTAGTAATCCCGGCGTAGTTAGATTTTACGGCCTCGAAACGATCCTCGCCATAGCCTGCGGCACGGATGCGTGCTTCAGCTTTTGGTAGCTCTAGCGGATCAACATCGAGACCGATCAATTTTCCAACAGGTGCAATTTTCTCCAAAATTCTCAACGCATGTCCGCCGTAGCCGAGGGTCGTATCCACTCCGATCATCCCGGGTGAGAGGTGGAGCGCATCAAGACACTCCGCGACCATAATCGGGAGGTGAGTGCCGGCGGGAGTTTTCCCAGAAGCGATCACCTTTGCCACCGTTTCGCCGTAGCGATCCGCATTGTGCTCTTTGTATTTATCCTCAAACCGCTGCGGATTTTTCCCACTATAACGCTTCCGGCGCGGTGGCCGTGGAGTTTTCTCGCTCACAGTTCAGAGTATTTCAAGTTGTTGCCCCGGGATTTTTCCACCGGGTAGCGGATGTCATTTCGAGCGATCTTCGCTTGCATGACCTCGCCGAGATTCATCCCCAGATTGTCCGCAAATTCGAATAACAGGATGGCCACATCGGCGATCTCGGACGCGATTTCCTCGCGGTTTGTCTCCAGCCGTTTTTCGATTTGTTCTTCCTGCTGCCAGACGAAGTGCTGCATCAGCTCGCCCGCCTCAGCCGCGATCGCGACGGATAGATCTTTTGGGTTATGGAACTTTCGCCAATCACGGGCATCCACAAATGTCTGAATCTGCGCAGTTAGCTCTGCAATTGAATCGCTCATGCAGGGAGACTAGCGACTTGCCGGGCTGGGGCAAACTCTTTGAATCTTGGGCAGAAAGAGCGGACTTGATCAGGCAAGGACAAATCCTTCCGCCTCGGCAGCGGTGTTAAGGCGTTGATCGGCGCAGGCGAAGCGAAGATCTTGCAGGCCGGCGGCTTCGAGGGCGAGAACGGCAGCGAGCTGAAGACTGTCGGCGGCACGCAGTGGGTGAGTGCGGAGGATGCGAAGTGCGAGCTTACGAATGGCAGCGGTGGGACTCACTTCGTGCCATGCTGCGGAGAGAGCGGCAAGACGATCGCGGGCTAAGCGAGCGGCAGCGGTCTCGATAGAACCTTCTCGAATGCGGCGCTGAAGGGCCGATTCGCATTCCACAGGTGTGGCCCACCATACGGCCATCTCGGCGTCCGCCTCTAACATGGCAGTGCGGGTAGCGCTTTCCGTTTCTTTCACGAGTAAGGCGACGAGGGCGGAACTATCCCAGAAGATCATCGGGATTCCTCCCGCTCAGCGATGACCGCTTGTGTCAAAGAATGGTCGGCGGAAAGGCTTGGAGCTGGCATGGCTAGGAAAGCAACCAGGTCGAGCCGAGACTTCGGAGGGGTGAGTAATCCGTCCGCATACAAAGATTCGAGGGCGGCACTGTGAACCAGAAGCGGCTCAAGGCGCGCGACGGGGCGGTTACGTTCCGTAATCAGAATGGACTCGCCTTGCTTGACTTGATCGATCAGGCGACTGAACTGGTTTTTCGCCACTGCGATGTTGGCTGTTTGCATGTAGCCAAGTTAGTCATGTTTATGGGAAATGTCAAGATTGCGCCCAGAACAATAAAAAACCGCCTGCGCGTGAGCACAGGCGGTTTTGGAATGGTTTCGAGACGCTTGGCTTATTCGGCGGCGACTTCGACCGTGGTTTCAGCGGCCTTTTTCTTGGCTGCCTTTTTCGCGGGTTTGGCTGCGGGTGCGACCTCTTCAGCCGCTGCCACTTCTTCCACGGGCTCTGCGGTGGCCGGACGATCAACCCACTCGATGATTGCCATCGGTGCGGAGTCGCTCATGCGGGCACCGAGCTTGGTGATACGGCAGTAGCCACCTTTGCGATCCTTCGATGCAGGGGCGGTTTCGGCGAAAAGCTTTTTCACGATATCTTCTTGGCGAAGAAATGCGATGGCTTGACGGCGGGAATGCAGATCGTCGCGCTTGGCGAGGGTGATCAGCTTCTCGGCGACTGGGCGAAGTGCTTTGGCTTTACCGAAGGTGGTCTTGATACGGCCATGCTCGATCAAATTGCATGCCAAGCCGGAAAGCAGGGCACGGCGCTGAGCGGCGTTGCGTTTAAGTTTTACTGTTTTGCTGCGATGTCTCATCGGTTGCTGCGTTTCTAGGTATTATATAAAAATTAGTCGTCGAGGTTTTGAGCGATCAGGTCGGCAAGGCCGACTGGTGCTTCGTCTTCCGCACCGAGGCGTGGGCCACGGGAAGCAGCGGCAGGTCCGGAAAGCAACGAGGATTCGAAGGACATGCCGAGGCCGAGGCCGAGTTCGACAAGCTTGTCCTTGATTTCGTTGAGGGACTTCTTGCCGAAGTTGCGGTATTTGAGCATTTCTGCTTCTGACTTCATGGCGAGTTGACCCACCGAGGTGATGTTCGCGTTGTTGAGGCAGTTGGCAGCACGAACCGAAAGTTCGATTTCGTTGACCGACATATTGAGAAGCTTCTTAAGAGCGGCGTTTTCTTCGCTGGACTCGGCCGGTGCTTCTTCGAAGTCCACAGCGTTTTCATCGTAGTTGACGAAGACGTCGAGGTGATGACGAAGAATGGCGGAGGCTTGGAGAAGCGCGTCCTGTGGGGTGATGCGTCCGTCAGTCCAGATATCGAGGACCAACTTGTCAAAATCGGTCATTTGGCCTACGCGGGTGGTTTCCACGGAGTATTTTACGCGGGTGACAGGCGAGAAAATCGAATCGATGGCGATGACGCCGATCGGTTGGTCCTTACGCTTGTTTTCGTCACCGGTGGAGAAACCACGTCCAACGCGAACTTCAAATTCGCAATCGAATTTCACCTTCTTATCGAGGGTGCAAATGATTTGATCCTTATTGACGATATCGTAAATATGATCTGCCACGATGTCGCCAGCAGTGACAACGCCCTCTTTTTCCACTTTGATCGTTAAGATACGTGGCTCCTTCTCGTTGTGGCTGAATTTCACCTTCTTCAGGTTGAGCACGATGTCGGTGACGTCTTCCACGACTCCAGGCAGGCTGGAAAACTCGTGCTGCACGCCGGCGATGCGGACGGAAGTGATAGAGGCACCCTCAAGAGAGGAGAGGAGCACGCGGCGAAGTGAGTTACCAATGGTGTGGCCGTATCCACGCTCGAAAGGCTCGGCGCTGAATTGGGCGTAAGTATCGGTGGCGGTGTCCTCGTTGCGAACGAGGCGGTTTGGAAGCTCAAATCGAGCTAATTTAACTGCTGACATGTTATTTTTTTTGGTGACCGGGTTACCCTTTTGCGAGCGTACTAACTCATGAATGAGATAGCACAAAGGACCGACGGCGATGGTAAAAATGCTCGCGGGGCGCGACTAAATGACGGGTCAGGGGGGCTGGCAAGGCAATTTTTGACGGATCGTTACGAAAAAATGATCAAATCAGAACAATTCATGAAAAAATCGCTAGATTTCCTATCTGTTATGGTACAACTTGATCCCGCAATCCACAATAAAACTATGAAATCAAAGAAAAATCTAACCCGATTCACTTATGAAACAGCAGCCTTTGAAGGATGGCGTTTGTGCATCAGCCGTGCTGGAACTACCTTCACTAAGTACTTCCCTGACAAGAAGTTCGGTGGCGGCAAGAAGTCCTTGGCAGCAGCTGAAGCCGTGCTCACCGAGCTCAAGGCCCTAATCGAAGGCTCAAAGCGCGTCGACGGGAAGTTGAGCCCAGCCACGATTAAAAAAGGTGAAAAGATGTTGGCAGATGCATAATTTCCCTCGGTAGGAGTTTACAAAACTTGCGCGGATTTTCCAGCAAGTTTAATTTTCTCCAGAATGCTGAAAGAAATTGTCACTGTAATTCATTGGTTTCGTCGCGATCTTCGCATCGTAGATAATCTGGCTCTGAGCCACGCGGCGAAACCCGACTTGCCGATCGTTCCCCTTTATATTCTAAGCGACTGGCAAAAGTCGCACCTTTGGACAGGTCCTAACCGGCAGCATTTCCTCTGCCAAGCGCTTGAATCTCTCGCCCGAAATCTAGAAAGTCTGGGTGGCAAGCTGATCGTCAGAAAGGGAAAAGCGGTCGAAGTTCTCCGACAGCTCATCGAGGAAAGCCATGCAGTCGCGCTGCATTTTAATGCGGACCCCGACCCATTTGGAAAATCGGTGGAAGTGGAAATTCGCCAGCTCTGTGCGGAGCTCGGAGTGGAATGCCATTCCCATGCGGACGCCGCGTTGCACACTCCGGGTGAGGTTCTAACTCAAAGTGCGTTGCCCTATCGGGTCTACACGCCCTATAGCAGAAACTGGCTAGCGCTGCCAAAAGCGTCACCCGTTTCAAAACCGAAAACTCTGCGCACGCCCCCGCATCTGAGTTCACTCCCTTTACCAAGCGTGGAAGTTTGGGGCTTGGAGGTCCCACCCACGGAGCTGCTCGTAGCTGGTGAACGGGCAGCTCGCGATCGGTTGAAAGCCGCCATCACCGGGAAAATTCAGCATTACTCAGTTACCCGGGATTTCCCGGCAAAAGGGGGAACTTCGCGAATTTCCCAAGACCTCCGCTACGGGCTCGTTTCCATTCGGACCGTTTACGCCGAGGCAATCAAAGCACGCGCGGTCGCCAGCCTACCAGAACGACTTGGCATCGACGTTTTCATCAAAGAACTCGCGTGGCGGGAATTTTATTTCGCGATCCTCCACCATTTCCCGAATGTGTTAGAAGAAGAGTTCAACGCCGATTGGCGCGGGCTACCCTGGGACGAACCCGGCGAAAAATTTGAAGCATGGAAACAAGGGCGCACCGGATTTCCGATCGTGGATGCCGGAATGCGAGAGCTCACCGCCACGGGATTCATGCACAACCGTGTCCGCATGATCACCGCGATGTTTCTAACAAAGGATCTTCACATCGACTGGAAACAGGGAGAATCTTGGTTCATGCAAAATCTGGTCGATGGGGAAATCGCCTCTAACAACGGAGGCTGGCAGTGGTCCGCTGGCACGGGTGCGGATGCAGCGCCCTATTTTCGCATCCAAAATCCGTGGTCGCAAACCGCCCGCTATGATGCAGATGGAATTTACATCAAACGCTGGATTCCAGAACTCGCGAATTGCCATCCCTCATTATTCCTCGAAGCACCTAAAAACGGATTGCCTATCGCCAAGGGCTATCCCCTGCCCTGCGTCGATCACAAAACGGAACGCGAACGCACTCTCGCCATCTTTAAAAAACACCGTGAAGGAAGCCGATAATCTCGCCGACCAAACTCTCTCATGAAAAATATTTTTCTACTTGGGATCACCGTTCTCCTTTGCGCTTGCAATCCAAAACCCACCGATGGCCCCGCTCCGCTGCGGGTGGGCATGGAACTCAGCACGCCGCCGTTTGAAATGGTCGATCGCGCGGGAAATCCGGATGGCATCGGTGTTAGATTGGCAGAGGCCTTAGCAAAACAACTCCAGCGCCCGCTCGATATTCAAGTCATGGCTTTCAAAGGGCTCGAAACCGCTCTCAAGACGGGGAAAATCGACATTGTTCTTTCCAGCATGACTGATACGCCAAAACGCCGCGAGTCCATCGACTTCTCGGATGCTTACTGCAAGATCGGTCTCGCGTTGTTAGTCGCAAAGGACTCGAATGTCCAAGGCCCAGCCAATCTCAATCAGCCAGGGCGGAAAATCGTGGCTCGACTAGGCACCACCGCCGTGGATTACGTGAAAAACCACTTCCCAAAAGCCGAACTAGTTCTGCTAGATCAAAACGCTGCTTGCCTGCTAGAAGTGACTCAGAAAAAAGCGGATGCCTTCATTTACGATCAGCTCTCGATTTTAAAACTCCACCTCGCCCAAGCGGAAAATACGCGGGCTTTGCTAGATCCGTTGCAGACCGAATCCTGGGCCATGGCCTTGCGCAAGGATGACGGAAAACTGAAGGAACAAATTAACACATTCCTCAAAGATTTTCGGGCTAACGGTGGCATGGACGCACTGGGAGAAAAATACCTCAAGGTGGAAAAAACTGCACTCAAGGAACGCAGCGTGCCATTTGTCCTGGAATGAAAATCCGAACCTTGCTGCTAGGTTTCTTGGTGATGTTAGTTCTCGGACTGGCATGCTGGCAGGTGCTGGCATCCCTGTGTTACCATTGGAACTGGGCTGGGATTTTGGAACAGCGGGGAATGCTGATGCGCGGGTGGGGACTCACGATTCTCATTTCGTTAGGTGCCCTGATCGGGACGGTTCTTTTTGGGCTCCTGCTCGCAATCGGTCAGGAAGCCAAGGAACCCGTGCTGCGTTCGGTCTGCCGTGGCTATGTCGAGCTCATCCGCGGCACCCCCTTGCTTACTCAGCTTCTGCTAGGCTACTACGTCATTGCCGCCGCGTTTCACATCGATAACAAAATCCTTGCTGGAATCATTCTACTCACCTCATTCGAAGCCGCCTACATGGCGGAAATTCTGCGTGGCGGCGTCGCCAGCATCGAGCGGGCACAGTGGGATGCTGCGCGTGCCTTGGGCTTTAATAGAAAACAAACGTGGCGGTTTGTCATTCTCCCGCAAGCCCTGCGGCGTGTGCTTCCTGGCATGGCCGGGCAATGCGCTTCGCTCGTGAAGGACTCCAGCCTACTTAGCGTGTTAGGTGTGGCGGAATTTGCCAAACAGACCGACGTCGCCGTAAGCACTGCCAGCTCGCCGTTAGAAGGTTACATCCCGATGGCCATCGGCTACCTCGCACTCACGCTGCCCCTGAGTTGGCTCGCGCGGCGCTTAGAAATGAAATGGAGGGCCTTATGAAATTGCACGTTACAGGCGTGGTCAAAGATTATGGCACCCAACGCGCGCTCGATGGCCTTTCGCTCGATCTCCCCGAAGGCACCCGCTGCCTCGCACTCATCGGTCCATCCGGCGGCGGAAAATCCACCCTGCTCCGGCACCTCGGCGGACTCGAACTGCCGGATGCGGGCAGCATCGAAGTCAACGGAAGTCTTCTATCAAACATTGAAAATGACCTCCGTCGATTCAGGCGAAAGAATGGATTTCTTTTCCAAGGTTATAACCTTTTCCCCCATCTAACGGCGATACAGAACATCGTCCTGCCACTCGTCGAAGTGCATGGAAAAACTCCGGCAGAAGCCAATGATCTCGCCGTCACGAATCTGGAGCGTTTCGGACTCGCGCAGCATGCCGCGAAGCTCCCGGTCCAACTCAGCGGTGGCCAGCAACAACGCGTCGCCCTCATCCGCGCGATGGTCGCCGCGCCCGAACTTCTGTTTCTCGATGAACCGACCGCCGCACTTGATCCGGAAATGACCGTGGAAGTGCTAGAACTGGTGCGCGAGCTAATCCTCGGTGGCCAAGATGTGATCTTATGCACTCACGAAATGGGCTTCGCCCGCGCGGTGGCGGACGTCGTTGCCTTCGTTTCCGCCGGTCGCATCAGCGAATGCGCCGGACCCGAAAAGCTTTTCAACACGCCAGTTGAAGCAGACGTGAAACGATTTCTCGGCAGGGTGCTCGAATTCAGATAGATTGGTCTGCTTACGCATCCCGCCAGCAGGAGCAGTCCCGATTGAGAATCATTTCTCCGGCTGCATCGAGATTGGCGGATTACCTCAAACGGTCACGCTAAAACCTAGGTACTCGGCTCCCATGCGAGACCGCCACCACCACAAGGCAATCTTCTCGGATCACATAAGCGATGTAGTAAAGAAACACCGGACAGTTCACGCGCCGATATCCGGCTACGCGTTCACGCCATCATAAGTTGCGTTGTCTGGATGAATGCAGGAATCTACGAATTCAAGTATGGGGCACTTGGTGACGCGGAAAATCGCAACGTAACGTGGAACAGCCACGATGGAACTCATCAAGTTATTCAAAAAATACGACTGATAGAGCGGATCTGGTCATTTTTTGGGGATTCATCCCATCAAAATGTCCCGAAACCCGCGATCCTTTCCAACAGTTAGGACGCGTGGTGATAGATCCATGAAGACTCCGCCTGCGGTCTTGGTCCAATCACTTTCCCGCAGCTTGCTTCATCATCCTTTCGGCGATTTCCTTCAGGTCCTCGACTGGAATCGCGTAATTTTCCGCTCGACTCGCGCGGGCGATGTTCATCCCGATGCAATGTCCATCAATATCTAACAATGGTCCACCTTCGACTTGTCTGCTGCCAAGAATATCATGCTGCATGACCCGGGGGAATCCACTGCGACGATTAGAAAACTCACCGCTCATCTGGTCATTGCGGTTCATTTGGCCGCCGGGGCCCATTTTCTCGGTGAAAATCTCAGCTCGGGCAGTAAGCCGGACATCCACGGTTTTCTCCTCTTTATTCCGGCGATACGTGAGTTTCACAATGCTACCTTCCTTACGATCCTTGATGGCCTCTCCAATGTCTTCGATCGTTTTTAGCTTCTTGCCGTCGATTGATAGAACCACGTCGCCTTTTTGCAAACCTGCTTCATGGGCACCGCTTTTTTCACTCACTTCGTCGATTTCGAGAGTCTTCACCTTCGTGCTCAAAGTCACCCCCAGAGCCGCACCGCCCGATGCAGTGATCTCACGAATCTTTGCGCTCACAATTCCTGCAAGAAGTCGGCGGTTCGTGCGGGTCGTGGCACCGTTTGCCATAACCCACGACCCTTGAGGAATCGCGCTCGTCTCCGCGTAAACGACGGGGATCAGCCCGCTCGCCTCGATTTTCAGCAGCGCCACGTCCCAAGTCGCATCGATTAGCAGGACTCTCGCGGTGGGGTAGTTTGTCTGATCCACCGTCACTGATAGATTTTTCACTTCTGTGATCTCGCTTGCCTTGGTCAACACATATCCGTCTGCGGATATCACCACGCCGTAGCCGATCTCCTTGCGTCCATCGAGCATCACTGCGCTCGATGTTTGTAAGACCTGTCGCTGAGTTTCAAAGGCGGCGACAACGGCTGTTCCCGTGGTCCGGAAGCTCGAATCAAGACTCTGCTGCGCCATCACGGGCAGCATGAAACCGCTGAAAATGATAGAAAATATCCAGTTAGCGTTCACCGAGATTAAGGGTAAAAGTTTGCGGTTTGCCGCCTCGGAGCAATTCGAGTTTTACTTCATCGCCTGCCGCCATTTCTTTGAGCAGATCTTGGAGTTGCTCACGTTTTGCCAAAACGGTGTCATTGAGTTTGAGCAGAATGTCTCCTTCCTTGATGCCTGCCTGCTCGGAGGGGCTTTTGCTTCCGACCTTCATGACCCGCAGTCCGCCTTCTTTGTGCGTTTCGGTGGCGAGGCCGAGGAATCCGCTTCCTTTCTCAGGCTTCTTGGCGAACGGCCCTTCACCGATGAATTCTGCTTTCATCAGCCCATCCCAGCTCTTGATAAATTCCCTCATCGGCACATGCATGTTAGATTGCAACTGCTGGCCCACCCGCGAGTGAATTCCTATCAGCTTCCCCCTGAGGTCAAACAAGGGCCCACCGGAATCGCCGCCAATGAGAGTGCAGTCCGATTGAAAAGTCGAGTTTGCCATCCGCACCAATCTCCCCAAGCGAACCACCGAGCCCCGTTCCTTATCAAATCCACCGGAATGCCCAAGTGCGAAAACCCAGTCGCCCAGGCGAGTAGATTCTGCTCGGTCAATTTCAACGAAAGGATAGCTGCCTTTTTCCGTGATTTGGATCATCGCTGCATCTGTATCCGCCACGACGCCGAGAGTCTCCGCTTTTAATTTCGTACCGTCTTCAAGGATGACGGTGACCTTTTTTCTCACACCGGTCGCGACGTGGGCAGCCGTTAGAATAAGCCCATCGGCGGAAACAATCACGCCGCTGCCGGAGCCTTCCGAGATCTCAATACAAACCGTCGCCGCGCGGGCCTTGGGCAAAACGGTGATGAGTGATTTTTGGATAGCCTCCAGATCCTTCCTGCCATCGGGGGCTTTTTTATCATTCACGTAGAAGCGCCCATCTTGGGCATTAGCGCTCCAAGGCAGCAAGGCGATCAACAAACAGGTCAGGCGGGTCCTCATCACGGTGGCTAAGCGGCAAGCTAACGAGATCATGTCTCTTCGGCAACTGATCCGCTTGAAAGTTTTCGAAATAACCCAATCCACTCGCGCCCCTCCCGCCCTGGGTAAGCACGCTGCGGCACCCAGCCATCGATCCGCTCGAACCACGGTGAAAACAAATTTCCCAACTCCTCAATCGAAGTCGCAAACGGCGGCCCAGGAAGTTTCTCACCCGGATCAAATGGTGTTAGAAAAAATATCCCGGCGAGTAAGCCTCCTTCATCTAGCAAGCTCGCCACCGATTCCGCATAAGCCTTCCGATCAAGGGGATCGATCGCACAAAAACACGTGTGCTCCCAAATCGCCGAGAACCTGCGCCCCACACTCCATTCAGAACTGAGGAAATTGCCCGTTTCAAAACTCTCATCACCCACCACCGGAAAAGCGCGTGCCCGCTCGATGGCAATCTCTGATAGATCCAAACCCACCGCAGCCAGGCCAGCCTCCGCAAAAGCTCGCACGTCGTGACCCAGCCCGCATCCCGGGACCAATACAGGGCCACCTCCCCAAGTCTCCAAATCTATCCGATCGAATAATTCGAGCAGCGGCGGCGCGGCTTGGCCTTTTTCCCACGGAGTATCCCCCGCCCGGTAGCGCTCATCCCAGTCAGTCATAGGCAGAGGTTACCCAGCCTCACGCTCGGCGCAAGTCATCCGACGTGTGACCTTCGATGCGTCCGAGGATTTTCATTCTAGAATCCGCAGTTGAGTTCAATTTTTCACCGCGAAGCCGCAGAGGTCGCAAAGGGACGCAAAGCTGTGCTGATGGGATCAAAGGAAAATGATCGCCATTGGTTCCGGCTCTTGTTTTACCCATTAGGTGAAGCGAGGACTGCCAACGTTTCGTCAAGGAACGCCCCACATTGCCAATGCCTCGAGGCGTTCGGTCTAACGCCGATCCGATTCTCCCAACCTATGCCTCCACAAAAGGCGTTCTTCCTCTCATGGGCATCGACTAAATAGCGTTTCATCGTTATCACTTAGCGGGAAGCGCACTTTAATTTCCGTCTCAACAATAGCGAAACGCCTCAACAGCCATGCCATCACGCGGACGCCACCAAAGCTCTTCTAAAGAATGTCTCGATGCCTTGCGCCGCATCGAGGCCATGGAGGGCGTCGTGGGGGTAATCATCGGGCGCTCCTATGGCGGCAAATCTTTGGGTGTCGGGACCCGGACCGGAGCCGTGAAAGTCCAACGCAAGATCTCAGGCGGCCTCAAGGCCGTGACCCAATCCGCGAAGGGACTGCAGGAGATTTTTATCCGCACCGAAGCCGGAATGGAAGATGCCATTGCCACGGCGATTCTCAAACTCGATTGAGCGAATTCACTGCGTGGAGAATTTTATTAGCCCAAACAAAAAATCGAAAAATTCAGAAAAATCTGAAATCACCCTTCTTTATCTGCGTTCATCCCCGTCCATCTGCGGTTAGAAAACTCTTAATTTAACAGGAGTCTCCATCACGCCCGACGCAAGTAATCGGGTACTTGATCGCGTTGGGAGGCGGGTGGCAGTGCGGCACTGGCGAAGGAAATCACTGCGCCGACACCGGCAGCATGAGCCCCACCCAACCTAGGCTCCACATCGAAGTCGGGGAACACATATCGGGCACCGCGCTTCAGCCAGAAATTGATGAAAAGACAAACGAACAACAATGTGAGCGTGGCCCCCGCTGGCATCACATATTTTATGGCGATTGCGCGGGCCCATTCGATTTTTTGGTTTTTTGCGAGAGTCTTTTCCTCTGCGTTTGCCACCGCGCCCGGCACAGGAGCCACTTCGACAGCACTCGCCGCCCCGCCAATCATGCGTTCCATCCAGTAAACTCGAATGGACATCTGCACGAGAAAGGCTTCGAGCTGTTCGGCAGGGTTGAGTTTTTCAAACGCCTGCACCACAGAGCTTGCTAGGGCACGTCGTTGTTCAGCGGCGGAAACAACATCGGTTAGAGAAGGACTCAGATAGACCACCGAGCGCTGAGGCGATCCGAGGTAATAATAGACGATCACTGCGGGGCGGCCTTGCGAGAAAAATCGTTCGATCATTTCTTCTTCCCGCACCTCGCTGGGAATTTCTTGATCCTTGCCAATCACGTAAACGAAAAGGTCGATCGAGGAATCACTCGCATGATAATTGAGGAAACTCAGCCGATCTCGGAAATTCGCAGGACTCAGCAGGCCTTGGGGATCGACCAAAAAAGTTTTCGGCCGCTCCGCGAAATATGCGGGTAGAAATTTCTCAGGGATCTCAGGCGAATGCTCAGCATCTTGGGCGACTTCCTCTGCGGTCGGCTGCTCGACTTTGAGAGTTACGGTGCTTGCCGGTTTCGGATCATCCGGCACCGGATCATCCGTTAGAAGCAGGCCACCTGCGATCCACCCTGCCAATTCTAACTCTTTCTTCTCGTTCGCATTCCACTTTGGCAAGCCCGGTTCTTCCATCCCCCGCAAGCACATGGCCCCTGTTAGAGTTATCAAAATGAACCAACGCAATCCCCTCACAGCTTCACCTCCTCGCTCTGCTCTTTGGCTAGCACCTGACGATGCCCCGCGCGGATGCGACGTACTAAATCCACCATTTGCGCCGGGGGCAGAACCTTGCGCTCAAAATACTCGGGGTCCCGGCGAGCGTGGCGACTGCGTTTCCGCAGAATGACGCCAAGTAGTGCGAGGGATTTCAGCAGCCCCCCTGCGTAGTCCCCTTCTAGCCAGTAGGCGTGGGCGCGGGATAGGCAGTCGAACGTATCGGCCTCTTCCAAAAACGGATCCAACAGATAGCCGAAAACCATGCCCGCCGCTTTCGATTCGGGATCGATCGTGATGAGAATCCCAGCCGCGTTCGGTTTGGTCACCGGCACATCTTCAAACGCAGACCGATTCAGCAACCAGAAACCGAATTGCCGGATATTCGAAATTTCACCCAAGGATCCGGTGTAAATCGCCACAAAAATTTGCGGAAAATGCCGTGTAATCGCGTCCATCGCCGCTTGCACGCGCTCGCGGTCGCCTCGCCGAAAGATTCCCGCGCTATCCGTTAGACAACGAATGCGCACCTCTTCATGTCCGAATCGCGCATCCGCATCCGCAAGCGTGAATCCACAATGCGGGCAGGACGCCGCAGCTCGGTGGATTCGCTGGACACATCGCGGGCACTTCATGATTGCAAAGACGCATTCTTCTACGGAGATCACCGTAGTTCGTCAAAGCGAATCATCACGAAATGCATAATAAATTCTCGCTGACGTTTTGTTTCCAACCGATTACAAAAATACTTAAAGATTCGAGGTTCCAAATTGCCACCCCTGCAATACTCTTCGCCGCAATGGCCAAACGATAACGGATTTTCTCTCACCCATTTCAACCACCATTATGCAACCACCGCCCCTCGATCAAACGATCACTTTCGTCCGCCCGAAACTCAATTTTTCGGGAAAATGGCTCATCATTCTGCCCTTCGCATTATTTTTGCTCATCGGGATCTTCTCCTCGTTTTACACCATCAGCCCTGAATCGGTAGCGGTGGTTCAGCGGTTCGGGAAATTCAAAGAAGTTGCTGAGCCTGGCCTGCACTTTAAGCTCCCTTACGGCATCGACACAGCCATCACCGTGCCCGTCCGCCGCCAGCTCAAACTGGAGTTTGGCTTTTCAACTCCCCTCGCGACCAATCCGGATCAAAACAGCGATTCTCCTGAACTGGAGCGCGATATGGTGACGGGTGATTTAAACGCCGCACAGGTCGAGTGGATCGTGCAATACAGCATCTCCTCTCCCAAAGAATATCTGTTTCATTTCCGCAATCCTGGTTCAACCCTGCGGGATCTAACGGAGAGCGTGGTTTGTGAGGTTATTGGTGACCGGACCGTGGACGAGGTTCTAACCATCGGCCGCACCGAGATTGAAACGGAAGCACTGCTTCGCCTCAAAGGCATTTTGGAGAAACTTGACATGGGAGTCACCGCCGAGCAGATCCAACTCAAGAACGTACATCCGCCGGGTCCAGTGCAACGCTCATTTGACGAAGTAAACCGCGCCCAACAGGAGCGCGAACAAATGATCAATGAGGCGAACGGCGAATACAATCGCGTCATCCCGAAAGCCAAGGGCCTAGCAGATCAACGTATCTCTGGTGCCGACGGGTTTGCCGTGCAACGCATCAACGAGGCCGAAGGCGATGTGGCACGCTTCAAGGAACTCTTGCTTCAATATGACAAGGCTCCCGCGATCACCAAACAACGGCTCTATCTTGAAACCATGAACGAAGTCCTGCCGCAACTGGGCTCGAAAATCATCATCGACGAGGACGCCAAGCAGTTCCTCCCGCTTCTGAACCTCAAGTAATCCTGCGGCATCGATTCATTTCTAACATTTATATTTTCATTATGAAACATCTATCCATTCTCATCTTGCTAGGCGTGTCGATTATCGTCATCTCTAGCATGGCTTTCACAGTCAGCGAAACCGAACAGGTTTTCATCACCGAGTTCGGTAAACCCGTGGGCGATCCTATCAACGCGAATCCGGCGGAAAACCAAGCCGGCCTGCATTGGAAAAAGCCGTTCATCCAAGATGTCAATCGCATCGAAAAACGCATCCTCGAATGGGATGGCCCCGCGACCGAAATGCCGACGCGCGATAAGCTCTATATCTCCGTGGACAACTTTGCCCGCTGGCGCATTTCGGATCCGAAAACTTACTTCGAAAAACTCCGCGACGAACGCAGCGCCCTTTCACGGCTCGATGATATCATTGGCAGTGAAACCCGCAACGTGATCGCCGCGCATGACTTGATCGAAGTGATCCGCAGTGAGAAGGACCGCAAACCCTCGCGTGACGAATCGATCACCGAGGCGAACTCCAATCTCGGCGTTCTCCCGCCAATCCAATACGGAAGAAAAACGCTTGATCAACAAATTCTTAAAGCTGCCCAACCCAAGGTGGAATCATGGGGCATCGAGCTGCTAGACGTCCGCTTCAAACGCATCAACTACAAGCCAGGCGTGATCGATAAAATCTATGCACGGATGGCTTCGGAGCGTCAGCAGATCGCCGACCGTTTCCGCTCAGAAGGTGCCGGTGAAGCCGCGAAAATCATCGGCCGCAAGGAACGTGATTTGCTTTCTATCCAGTCCGGTGCCTATCGCAAAGAGCAGGAAATCAAAGGCAAGGCCGATGCCCAAGCTACCGGCATCTACGCTGCCGCCTATAACTCCAGCCCCTCTGCCGCCGACTTCTATCAATTCGTGAAAACCCTCGATACTTATAAGAAGACGCTCAACAAAGACACGACCACGATTTTCACATCTAACAGCGATCTTTTCCGCCTTTTTAAACACATCGACGTTCCGAAAGCACCCTAACAGCCATCGCACTCATCAAGCGGCTTCGGCGATGATCAGGACTTCCGCAAAGGGGAGATTGGATAGAAGAGCAAAAGCATGGTGACGGGTGAGCCTCGCGCGAGTGGCGGCGGGGCTTGCCATGCCGCATAGGAACCGAGCAAGCTGACGAGGCGTCGCGAGGGCGGCGTATTTTTGATCGACGAGATCTTTGACGATGCTGAGTTCATCATCCGTGGCCCGGCGGAATTTTGGGCGCTTGATAGTCTTCGCAGGCACGCCCCGACAGCGGTCGCAGTGGCCGCAGGGCTGTGGTAATTTTTCTCCGAAGTGCTTGGTGAGATAAGCGGTGAGGCAGCCGCGCTGGGATGAGATGCCAAGAACTTGTGAGAGACGGGCGAGATCCGCTTGCTCGCGCTGTTGGAATTTTTCGACAAGCCGGGCGATGAGAAGTTTCAAGTCACCCGGGTCTTTTTTCATGCGGTAGGCGTGGCGGACACCAGAGACGGTGAGGATGATGTCGCCTGCAGCCTGGAGGTCGTTGAGCAGCGCGACGATTTTTTCGCGCGGCGTTGAAAATTCGATGGCGAGCTTGTCCGGATAGAAATACCACCACCAGCGTTTCATTTCTCCGGCGGCGAGCACGCGGGCGATGAGCTTGCGTTCTGATAGTGAACGTCCCACGAGGATTTTCTCCTCTGGACGCAGCAGCTTCGCGCGATAAGTGGCGTAGTGACTGCCGGTGGCCTCGATGACACCATCCATTTCCAGATAGGTCATCACGGTGGCGATGATGTTAGGCCGGATGTCACAGATGGTGGATAGATCGTAAGGCGAGACATCGAACTTTTCGCCAAGACGAAGCACACGGTCGATGAGATTCCCGAGGGCGCGCGCGGATGGATTGTCCGAGTGGATAAAATTTTCTAACACAGTGAGATCGTCCCCGCAGGCGAGCATTTCACAGATGGCATGCTGCCCATCGCGGCCAGCGCGACCGATTTCCTGAGTGTGATTTTCAAGGCTCTTCGGCAGGTTATAGTGATAGACGGCGCGAATGTTAGATTTATCAATTCCCATTCCAAAGGCGATGGTGGCCACGATGATGCGGGTATCACCTGCCATGAACGCGCTCTGGGCATCGGCACGGAATTCAGCGGGTAGTCCAGCATGATAGGCGCGGGAGGAAAGTCCTTGTTTGGCGAGAAAAGTGGAGACTTCCTCGGCGGTTTCCTGACGTGTCACATAGACGACGGCGGGGCCATCGATGGATTTCAAGCGCTCTAGCAGAATATTTTTTCGGTCAATGGCGGTGCATGGCGTGACGCGCAGATCGAGATTTGGCCGATGAAAACTGAGCTGCACATGATCGGCAGCGGCGATACGAAAGGCCTTGCGAATGTCGCGGGCAACCTTCGGCGTAGCAGTCGCCGTTAGACAAAGCACACGCGGGATTTTTAGAGTGCGGCAGAGTTTCGCGAGCTTGAGATAATCCGGGCGGAAATTGTGGCCCCACTCGGAGATGCAGTGCGCTTCATCGATGGCGGCGAGCTGGATTGGCAGGCGTTTCATGCGCTGGCGGAAAGCTTCATTTCCGAAACGCTCAGGCGCGATGTAGAGAAGTTTCAATGTGCCAGCATCGAGCCGCTGATAGACATCGCGGATTTGCTCTGCATCGAGAGTGGAATCGAGACGGGCAGCGGCGATACCCTTAGCGTTGAGCGTATCCACCTGGTCTTTCATCAATGCGATGAGCGGAGAGACGACAAGGGTGAGTCCGTCTAGCAAGAGTGCGGGGACTTGATAGCACAAAGATTTTCCACCGCCGGTTGGGAAGATGGCAAGGGCAGAGCGCCCCTCGAGCAGGGCAGTGATCACTTGCTCCTGACCATCACGGAAGGTCTCGAAGCCAAAATAGTTGCGAAGCGCGTGAAACACTCCCGAGCTTCCGGTGAGGGAGAGACGCTGACAAGCGTGGAAAACCCTGGGATCGGCAAAGAAAACACACGCTGGAATTGCTTTTCGCGGATTATTGGGCGAAATAAATGAGTTCTCAGCTTCCACCCACCATGCGCAAACGGTCACTTGTTTTGATCTCCCTCCTGTTAGCTCCTCAAGCGGTCCGCGCGGAGGATGCTTACGTCGAGGGCGAAGTGCTGGTGATTTTTAAACAAAACATCACGAACGAAGGGGTCAAAACCGCTCTCAACAAACACTCGTTGAGAATGGCTGAGCAATACGAAAGCGTGTCCCGGAATGACCGTCGTGTGTTCAGCCTCATTCGGGAAAAATCTCGTAGCACGGCACAACTGCTTGCCACTCTTCAAGCGGACCCGAATGTGGAAACCGTGGAGCCAAACTATCTTCGCCATGTTTCAGTGGTTGCTCCTAACGACACGAATTTCTCCAAGCTCTGGGGCCTGCAAAATACCGGGCAAACCGTAAACGCGTTAGGAGGTAGCAATGGAGTGGACACGAAGTTTCTCGAAGCTTGGCGACTCGCAAGGCCCGCTGGCGCCGAAGTAGTCGTCGGCGTGGTGGACACCGGCGTGGACATCACTCATCCCGATTTAGCCGCAAACATCTGGCTGAATCCGGGAGAGATTCCGGGCAACGGAATCGATGACGATGCTAACGGATATATCGATGACATTCACGGGTACGATTTCGCCGGACTTACCGCTGCAATCACGGATTCCAGTGATCACGGAACGCACGTTTCAGGAACAATCGCCGCAGTTGGAAAAAATAACCTTGGAGTGATAGGCGTGGACTATCGAGCGAAGATCCTACCTCTGAAAGTTTCAACCAATGGTGACACCATCTCCACCTCCGCAAGCATCGCTGCTTACAATTACGCGATCGCGCTGAAACAGAAGGGCATTAACATCGTTGCATTAAATGCCTCTTTCGGAGGTGGCTCGTTCAGCACGAGTGAGCAGAATGCAATCATCGCGCTGCGCGACGCAGGCATCGTCCTCTGCGCGGCGGCTGGCAATGAAACCACTAACAACGATACCACCCCATCTTATCCGGCAAACTACAACGTCTCGAATATTATTTCTGTGGCAGCACTCACCCAGAGCAATGGGCTCGCCAGCTTTTCCAACTACGGCGCGACCACGGTGGACATCGCTGCCCCGGGCGAAAATATCTATTCCACCAAACCTGTTAGTCAATCTACTGTCCCACGCGTAACGGTATCCGGCACCACTTATGCCGCTCAGGAAATTCAATTTTCGGGCACCATCCCAACCTCGGGCATCAGCGGAACCATCTACTCCTGCGGCATTGGCAACCCTAGCAATTTCCCCAGCGGCGTTAGAGGAAACATCGCACTCATCCAGCGCGGCACCCTCACTTTTGGAGAAAAGGTCACCAACGCCAAGACTGCCGGTGCCACCGCTGCCGTCATCTACGATAACACGACTGATCCCCTGAGTAACCTGAACACATTCACCCTCGGCGCCAGTGGGACTTGGATACCGGCCATACAAATCACGCAAGCCGATGGAAATGCCATCATCGCAAAAACCTTGAAAACCGCCACCATCACAACTTTTCTCGACCTCTCCCTTGCCTATCAGTTTCTCGATGGCACTTCCATGGCCACCCCGCACGTCGCGGGAGCCGTTGCCTTCGCTGCGATGAACTTCCCCATCGAAACCATGAGCCAGCGGATCTCCCGTATCCTCACCCACGTGACCTTCGTCCCCGCACTCACCGGAAAAATGACCACCGGAGGCCGCCTCGATTTACTCAAGATGATCGATACTGATGCTGATGGACTACCAGACTGGTGGGAGACCGAGAAATTCGGTAACCTTGCCCAAACTGCCACCGCAGATCCGGACGCCGATGGATTTACCAACCTGCAGGAATTCCTTGCAGGCACTTCACCGCAGATCGCTAGCAGCCGTCTCAATTTCGCAACCTACGCCCCTGGTGGCATGGGTTTGCATGATTTCATCCTTACTTTCCCGAGTATGGAAAACACAATCTACCGGGTTCAGTGGAGCAACAACCTTGCGTCGTGGTCCCCGCTCGGCAGCGACCTCACCGGCACCGGTTCCGTCATGCAGGTCAGCGATCCCGGTGCCTTACCCGCCGCTCCAGCTAGATATTACCGGATAGAGATTCCACCTCAATGATTAGGTAGAGAAGACGAAGGTAAACAGTTAGATGTTTTGTTTATTTGAAAAAAGTGTTCCTCACGCGCTGGCTTGCGTTGGGTGAAAGTAATTGTTTCAAAGCTAGTCCCGACTAACAAGTATCCGATATTTATCTTTCATGATTTAAAGAGATCTATTGTGAAAATATTTGCGATGCGGAGCGGCGGGAACATGGGGAGCGTTGCTTCCTAAACCAAGGCAGCAAAACAAACAAATGTCGATTGAATCTAACTACATTGTAGGTAGCATTCGCGAGTGATCTGATCCAAGCATCCCTTCGGAACGATCAGTATTTTAGTCAGGCAAGAATAGGGGGCATTCCACCATCCTGAGATAAGCCTTCAGAGCGTTCTTGTCTCAGTCTATCCGCTTCTGTTCCCTCTAACGGCGCGATTAGGTCGCTGCCATCCTGGCCAACCGGTCCGCAGCCCCAGATAGCAACCGTGTCGCCAAGTTCAATTCCGGCATTCTGCGCCGCCATGTAGCCGGTCGGAAAAATATCAGATAGGAAAACTAACTGCTCATCGGAAAGGTCGGACTCGATCTTGATCGGTCCTACGTCCGCATGCGGCACCCGCAGGTATTCTGCTTGCCCGCCAGGATAGCGGCCTAACATGCAGGAATACCCGAACAGTCCCGCTGGAGCGTGCCCCATCGCAGCCTTGGCAAGATCCGCGCCTGGGTTAGTACTATCACAGCAAGAAAACAAGGTTTTCTCACAGAAATAGCAGCTTCCGCAGGCGATGACAGACGGGACCACGACGCGGTCCCCGAACTTAAACTTCTTCACGTCGCGCCCGGTATCACCCACGATGCCCATCGGCTCATGGCCGATGATGTCTCCGGCCTCCATCGTTGGCATGAGGCCGTCGTAAAGATGCAGGTCGGACCCGCAAATTCCACTTGCGGTGACGCGGATGATGATGTCGCGGGGATCAAGAATTTCGGGATCAGCGACTGTGTCCACACGGACATCGCCTTTTCCATGCCAGCAGAGAGCTTTCATAATAATGGTGAATTCAGTTAGGTTATCAGGTTTATGAGCGAACTGCCGCGAGGTGAGACTCAAGCCATTTCTCCACGCGGAGGGCGACCTTTTCCCAGCCATTCTGCCCGCTGATAAAATGACCCCTGCTAGAAAACTTAACGTATTCAGAATGCGAACGTTGATCCGTGTAACTTTCCGCGATCCGCGCAACGAGTGTATTTGGGATAATTTCATCCTTTTCTGCCCCCACGAAAAGCAATGGCGGATGGGGACGCTCCACATCCACTTTTCCGTCATCTCCCATGATATCTCGCAGTACCTGACGGCTTTCGTGAACCGCGAACTCATGATAGGCCCCGTTGCTGGCTTCTATCGTCATGGTATTACCTAAACTCTGTTAGAAAAACGCTGGCGTTATTTCAAATGCGTGGTCTCCTGCGAATGGATTTGTAATAGTGGCGCTGTTCCGTAAGAATCCCCAGCCCGCCAAGACCATTCCGTTAGGGGCTACCGAGCAAATTCCGACTCCTGCCATGATCAAACCCGCAGCCGCCAGCTTCTGCATGACCAGCCCACCCATTGAGTGGTCGATCACGATAGGTGGCGTCATTTCATGCACTAAATGGGATGCGTAATGTTGATATACTGAACTGAAGCTGAGACTGCCAAGGCCTTCTGGGGAGACATCCCTCAAAATCGATAGGTCCCCCTAATGCATCGGTCACGCAAAAGCAATACATTCGTAAACCGCCGCCTCAAAGTGTGAGATCCACCTATCCCAGCATTTTGGGTTGAGGAACATTCCCTGAATAAAAAATATTTTGGGTATCATCGTTGCATTCTCCCGCACGGTGTGGGCCAACCCAATAAGTCACTGATAACGCGTGAGTCACCACGGAAGGAAAATCTATCCAACGTGCAATAGGTTGGATCGTTGCAGAATGCATTTTTCGATAATGAATTAGAGCTCATTTAAGAATTTGGACTAACACCTTTCTCCGTATGCGAAGGACAATGAGGCGGCCCCGAAAATCCGACCACTCAATGGCTAAACTAAGCTATGGTGGAGAGATGCAGCGGATTGATAGGAAATCATGGATGTTGATTCAAGGGTGAAGTGGCGAGGGACTCGAATTTGGGCTGATGGAGCGTAGGGCGAAGCAC
>JANYEC010000038.1 GCA_025363295.1 Akkermansiaceae bacterium | reverse complement strand
ACGACATTGGTATCACCTAACAAATTATGCAAGTCACCTAAGGTTTCTTGATAGGCTCCGACCAGGAAGACAGCGAGGTAGTAAGGCTCACCCTGTTTGAAGTTGTGAAGGGGAAGAATCTTGGCGACGTCTTCCTTGTCGATGAAGCGGTCGATTTTCCCGTCACAATCACAGGTGATGTCAGCGAGCACGGCGCGGTGACGGGGTTTTTCATCGAGCCGGTGGATCGGCATCACGGGAAAGACCTGATCGATGGCCCACGAGTCCGGTAGGGATTGGAAGAGGCTGAAATTTCCGTAATAGAAATCCACGAGGGTGGATGACAGCTCGCGGAGATCTTCTGGAACTTCATCCAGCTCGGCGATAAGGTTAGAGATACGTGTTAGAATATGCCAAGACCAAGCTTCTGCCAGACCACGCTCGCGCAGGGTGGCAGCACCATAGAAGAACTGGGCGCGCATCTGATCCCGGTAATACATGGCATCGTTGAAGCACTCTTGGAGATTCTTCTTATTGATGACCTTGTTGACCTCGATGATGTTCATCAGGTTTTGCGGAGCGTTTTCCGGAATCGGCGGGGCTTCCTCGCTGGTCTGGGCGCTGGTGACATCGAGGATATTAAAAACGAGCACCGAGTAATAGGCCACGACGGCGCGGCCCGACTCGGAGATAAGGTTCGGGTGTTGCACGCCGGCCTTATCACAAATCTGCGAGACCACTTCGACAATATCGGTGCAGTATTCCGACACTGAGTAGTTGCAGGAGGAGTGGAAATTCGTGTGCGAGCCATCATAATCGACCGCCATTCCGCCGCCGATGTCGAGCACGCCCATGGGTGCGCCTTCCTTCACGAGATCGCAATAGATGCGAACGGCCTCAGTCGCTCCCTCGCGGATCGCGGCGATGTTAGGAATTTGCGAACCTTGATGATAGTGCAACATTTTCAAGCAGCCGATGTAACCAGCGTCCTTCAGATGATCGACAACCGCGATCACTTGGGATGCATTGAGGCCGAAGACGGACTTGTCCCCGGCACTGTCCTGCCAGTGGCCGGAGCCCTTGGTAGAAAGACGAACGCGAACGCCGAGGTTCGGAAGGATACCGAGCTTGCGCGAGCGCTCTAGGATTAGATCAAGCTCGCTAGGCATTTCTAACACTAGCATGATGCGCAGGCCCATTTTTTGAGCCTGGAGAGCGAGGTCGATGAATTCCTCGTCCTTGTAGCCATTGCAAATCAGATAGGCCTCGGGATCGTGCATGTGGGCAAGGGCGGCGATCAGCTCGGGCTTGGAACCTGCTTCGAGTCCGTAATGGTATTTTTTGCCGAACTCGGAAATTTCTTCGATGACCTGCCGCTGCTGATTGACTTTGATCGGATAGACTCCGCGATATTCGCCGCGGTATTTGGTTTCCTTGATCGCCTTACGGAAAGACTCGTTGATTTCTGTGATGCGGGAATGCAGAAGATCCCGGAAACGCAGAAGCACGGGAAGATGAGTGCCGCGGTCACGAAGGCCGTCGATCACTTCGTAGAGGGACACTTCTGCCTGCGCTTCCTCGTCTTCGAGGCGCACCGTGACGTGGCCCTTTTTGTTCACACCGAAGAAGCCATGGCCCCAAGTTTCGACACCGTAGAGTTCGGAAGATTTCTCGGGAGACCAGGCGCTTTCAGATTTGCGCTTGGCGGGTTTGGCAGGAAGTGCGGTGGACGGCGGAACCATGGGGCGGAAACTGAACCCCAGACGGGAAATTTTCAACAGCGAACATCGCGAAGTGAACGAATGAATTCGACGTGGGTTCAGGGAGCTTTCCAATCGGGGAACTCGGTTTTGAGCTGATTTTTATATTTATCAGCTTCTGCCGCATTCGATTGTTGTTCGTAAATTCCGATGAGTTTCGAAAGCGCGAGCGGCTTGAGATCCTTATCTTCGTGAAATTGAACCACGTAAAGATAAGCTGCGGCAGCTTTACCAAGATCCTTGGCATCGGCTTCGAGGTCACCAAGGAGAATGCGGAGGCCGGCACTGGTGCGACCTTGAGGGCGCAGGGCGAGCGCTTCATCAGCAGCCTTGCGAGCCTCGGTCGAGCGCTTGAGAATCAACAAGGAACGACCGATATCTAGCAGACCATCCGCTTTCCAACCGGGGTTATCCTCCACGGCAAGCACGTTGTTAGCCGCGCTGAGCGCGCCTTCGCCGTCACCAATTTCGAGACGCGCCTTGGCGAGATAGCGCCAAATTTCCTTAGCGGTCTCGCGAGGCTCCTTGGGGTTAGAGACGAGAGCGAGCGAGTTTGCTGCGGATTTGAAATCACCGGCATTGTAGGACTGCATGCCGGACCACTGAATGGCTTGGTCGGGGATGTCAGACTCGTAAGAGCCTTGGATCGCGAGGTGAATTTCATCGGCGAGTTTCTGCGGGTCTTGGGAGGCGAAATAACCGAGCGCGAGGAGAATGCCCGCGTGCTTTTTATAAGTTTCTGGTTGGAGTGTGCGTGCCTTCTCCAGATAGGAAACGGCGTCCTTCGCGGCGTTAGTTTTCACCATTCCCCAGCCGATCCAATAGTTTGCTTCAGCCACGACACTATCGCTGAGGGTTTTGACATTTTTCAGCAAGCCCTGATAGCGGGTGATCATATCCGGAATATTACTGGTGCTACGGCGCAAGCGGGCGGACTCGAGCCAAGCGTAAGAAACAAGATCTTCGGGCGCATTAGAGGCCGTGAGATAATCAAAGTCCGCGATGGCCTTTTCCGGTTCCGAAATTTCTGAATAAGCTTTGGCGCGTTTCGCGTATGCGGATGGAATGCGGGCGTCGTCTTTGTATTTCGTGATGAATTCACTGAGGGAGCGGATCGCGCCCTGTGCGTCACCCACTTCAGATAGGCACCAGCCACGCTGATAGAACAGGCCGGGACGATTGCTCTCGCTGATGATTGTGGCATTGACCTCACTGTAAACCTTGGCGGCCTCCACGGGCTTCTTGTCGGAAAACAAGGTTTCCGCCTTCATCATGAGTGCCGTGTGGATACGAACATCGTCCGGCCGCGACTTCCGATAGAGCTGCAAAAACCCATCCACTTGATCCGGCACATGATGTCCTTCGATTTGGAAAAAACATAATAGCCGGTAGTAAGATGCCTCAAATGCAGTGTCTTTCTCTGGCTTTACTAACTTCTCGACATCGCGGAAAAGCAGCAGCGCCTCGCTTGGCTGCTTCAGCCGCATGTAAGCCCGCGCGGCGATCATGAGCCGATCCGCCTCTTTATCTCCTGAGCTTTTGATCTGGCTGCGGCGGAAAATATCGATGACCTCTCGGTATTCTTTTTTCTCGAAAAAATTCTCCATCAGTGCGGTTTGCGCATCCGGACGGAAGTCATCCATGCCATCCGTCGTGAGAATCAGGCGGAGGTATTTCTCGGAGAGATCGGTCTGCCCTAACTTCGTTGCGATTAGAGCAGCTTGCAACGCGGCCTCGGCCCGGACTTTGGCGTTGAACGGACCACTGATGACCTCCTCAAAACCCACAAGCGCCTCTTGCAGCTTGCCTGCCTTCAGCGCGAGATGCCCAAGTGCAACCTTGGATTGACCCGCGAACAAACCACCTGCGGGGTCCTCCACCACCTTTTTGAAAGAGCCGATCGCCTCACGGTCGCGCCCTAGCAGACGGTAGCAGTTTCCTGCAAAATAATTGCCTCGGGGGCGGTCTTCCGGCTTCGCTGCGTTTGCGGCATATCGCTCGAACATGGGCGCGGCGAATGCATATTCGGTCTTGTTATAATAATCTGCCGCTAGCGTGTAAGCGGCGGCAGCGGCCCATTTCCCTTGGCCGTACCGATTCAATAAGGTGCTAAAACACCGCTTTCCTTCCTCTACCTGGCCCGACTGATAATAACTGTTCCCGAGGTACCACCAAGCCATTTCGGCATTCGGGTGATTTGGAAACGAGTTGAGATAATCGTTAAAAATCTGTGCCGCGCGCTGATAGGAGTCCAGCCGATTGTCCGCGACGGTGCTCGCCTGCGCGGAGTCATAGAGGTTTTTCCCCCGAAGAAAAAAATCATTTCCCGCATTCGGATTGAGCGCCGGATCCGCGGCCTCGGCCCTTGGAGCCAGGGCAATCGTCGAGCTGGCGGCGAGGAGGAAGAATGCGAGCGCGCGTTTCAAGATGCGATGAGTTTGGTGGGTTACAGGCACTTTGCCAAGGGAATCACTTCGATGGCACCGGGCGTTGCGTCGCGAAGGAAATATTCCAGATGCCGGACTTCTGGCAGGTGTCAATGACCTCAACGATACGCTGGTAAGGGACTCCACCATCGCCACGAATGCGGACCGGCTGGTTTTTGAATTGAATCGCAATGGGGGCGAGTTTTTGGCTCAATTTCGCAAGATCCACAGAGATCCCTTCCACCCGGATAGAGCCATCCACGAGGATGTTAATAATAATTTCACCGCGTTGGCGGCTGGGGTCAGTGCCTTCCTGTGCGGTCGGCACGGCGACGTTGAGTTCGGTCTCGGAACGGCTGAACTGCCAACTGATAATGAAAAAGCAAAGCAGCAGCAGGAGAATATCAATCATCGGCGCTAACTGCAGGGCAATCGGCGGCGGTTGGCGATTTGAGAATTTCATCCGTTCAGCGCTTAAATTCCGTGAAGATCTGGCCGCTCACCACCTAACGGAGAGGCGACCGGCATGGCGTAATCCTCACGCGGCGCACGCTGGGCCGGAACCGCATACGGCTGCACGCTCGCTTGTCGCTCGATTTGCGCGTGCAGCAGTGCCAGCAAATGGGTGGCCGCACCTTCCATCTCAGAAATGTATTTGTATACTCGGCCCCGGAAAATTGAGTAAAAGGTGAGCGAGGGAATGCTGATCGCGAGCCCCCCCGCTGTGGCCACGAGCGCTTCGGAAACGCCCTGTGCCATCCCCATTTGGCGGACGCCGGCACCTTCTCCTGCGGAAATATCCAAGAACGCCGTGATCATCCCGAATACCGTGCCGAGCAATCCGACCATCGGCGCGATCGAGCCGATATCTGATAGATAGGTAATCCGCGAGGTCAACATGCCCGCTTGGCGTGATCCCTCGGCTTGTGCCACTTCACGCACATTTTCAAATGGGGACGTCGGATTGGTCGTCATGAAATCCAGCGTTTTTTGCACAATTCGCGCCATGCATTCATTCCTTCGTTGGCTCAAGGCCGCGAGTCCGAGGTAGTCCCGCTTGCGGATCATCGACTCCGCCGTGTTCATGAAACGATCGCTTACGATGGCATTTCGCCGGATGGTCAGTAGGAATAGCATGATCAACAGCAGCGTGATCACTGACATAAGCCCCAGCGGATACATCATGATTCCGCCCTTGGCGAGGATTGCAAGAAAGTTGGTCTCTTTGGCAGGTGCCAGTGCTTGGGCCGTCGTGGCGGCAAAAGCGGTGAGCGCGCTGAGGAAGAACCCTGAGAAGGTCAATGGAAAGCACTTCATGAATTTCGAAAAGCTTAGTCATCTCTGGAGCCAACGCAAGCCCGGCCTCAAGAGCCTGTTTTTTACGGAAATTCCCGGGAATCTTTCATTTCGCAGCCGACATGAAATCCGGGTTTACTATTGATCTTTCTCATTCCCGGCTTTCGATGAAGGGCACATGCCCGATCCGGACTTTAAAGCCAAGCTCCGCGAGGTGCCCCACAAACCCGGGGTCTATCTCATGAAAGACCGTCTTGGCTCGATCATCTACGTTGGCAAGGCCCTTGATCTGAAACGCCGCGTTTCCTCGTATTTCATGCCCTCGCAGAAAATGCGCTCTAACGTAAAAACCCGTGCGCTCATTGACTCGATTTACGACTTTGAATTCCACACCGTTCGCAACGAGGAAGAATCTCTGCTGCTCGAAGGCAAGCTGATCAAGGACTACCGCCCGCGTTACAACGTCGCCTTCCGCGATGACAAACGTTTCATGCTCGCGAAAATCCGCCTCGCCGATCCTTGGCCGCGATTCGTCACCACCCGTATGAAAAAGGACGATGGCTCCCGCTACTTCGGCCCCTTTCCCCACTCCAGCGCGCTTCATTCCACTCTCGAATGGCTAAACCGCTCCCTTGGCCTGCGCGTTTGCCGCCCCTCTCATCCCGGCGAGACCGACTACCGCCACTGCAATGCCGATATCATTCGGAACTGCTCTGCCCCCTGCATTGGCAGGATCGACCACGCCACTTATTTGGCGAAAATTGAAGAAGCTTGTCGCGTGTTAGAAGGGAAAGGCCGACGTGATGTTTTCGATAAACTCCGCGAGGAAATGAGCACCGCTGCCGACGCCCTCGATTTTGAAAAAGCCACCCAGCTCCGCGACATCCTTCAAAACCTCGAAAAAACCCTCAGCCCCACCCGCCAGTTTAGCCGTGGTCGTGGCGTGCAGACTACTGTAAAACCCACCGAAGATCTCGCAGAACTTGGCGAAGAACTCCACCTCGCCGGTCCTCCGCGCGTGATGGAGTGTTTTGATATATCTAACGTATCTTCTAACCACATCGTCGCCTCCATGGTCCGCTTCACCGATGGCAAGCCAGACAACCAGAACTACCGCCGCTACCGCATTAAAACCGTCGAGGGCCAAGACGACTTCGCTTCCATGGCCGAGGTCATCCGCCGTCGCTACTCGCGCATTTTGTTAGAAAATGCCGCCGCGAATCCTGATGCTAATTTCTCGCAGGAAAGCCTCGTCGATGCCCAGCGCCGCCTCGCCCGCGAGGGCCGCGCGAGGATCGTGCTACCGGATCTCGTCATCGTGGATGGTGGTAAAGGCCAGCTCGGCATGGCAGTTAGAGAATTGAACGCGCTCGGCTTGCATGAGCTACCTGTGATCGGCTTGGCCAAACAACACGAGGAAGTGTTCATCCCCGGCCGCAGCGACTCGATCCGCATTCCGCACGATCGCGGTTCTTTGAAACTCCTCCAACGCATCCGCGATGAGGCCCACCGCTTCGCTAACGGTTACAACGCCCTGCTTTACCGCCGCCGCATGAAGGAAAGTCTGCTAGACGACTGCCCCGGCATGTCCGCTAACAAAAAGCAATTGCTATTGGAAAAGTTCGGTAGTGTCGCCCGCCTGAAAAAAGCGACCGCCGATGAAATTTCTAACATCCCCGGCATTTCCAAAAAATCTGCCTTCGCCCTCTTAGATTTCTTAGGCCGGAACGACTCCTCTCAGGATAAGGATTGATAGACCACTTCTTCTGCAAACAAAAAGGCCGCCGGACTTTCATCCGGCGGCCCCTCCAATCTCGAAGATAACCCATTAACTCCGAAAATAATCAAGCACTGCGGCGGCGGCGCAGCAAGCCAGCACCGATCAGCAGACCTGCGAATGCGCTGGTAGGCTCAGGCACTGGCGTCCAAGTGAGGGTGTTGCCAGAGGTGGAAAAGGAGCCCCTCACGGATACATCGACCGGGGTGAATGTGCCATCCACCACTGTGACTGTATTGAAAATACTTGCCCAACTAGCAATGGCTGTCGCTCCATTGGTTGTAAAGATGTCGTTAAAGGTTTGAGATGTATTCCAAAACGCATTTGCAAAGGTCGTGTCTGCCGCGACGATTCTGAAAACAGAACCTCCTGCCGTGCCACCGTCTGTGAGACTAGGAGCGATTAACTTATCATAGGTCGCGCCAGCAACAGCAATGTCCCATGAGAAGATCGACGCATTATCGAAAGTGGCTGCTCCGGTGGTGAGTGTGCCAATTGCAGCGTTACCCGCACCTAAGATACCACCATTATTGACAGCCACGGTTCCACTAACAGTGCCCGATCCCGCGAGAGTGCCGGTGTTTTTGACCGTTACTGCTGAGCCAGATGCGAGAGAGCCAGTCACAGAGAGAATACCCGAGTTGATAGTAGTCGTGCCGCCATAGGTATTCACACCACCTAATATCAATGAACCAGTACTCGAAGCGCTTAGAGTAAGATTACTAGAACTACCAGAAACGACACTGGAAATTACAATGTTTCCAGCGCCAGTGATAATAACTGCATTATCGGTGGCGTTACCCAGAGCCACACCTAATGACTTGGCTGATCCATTCGCGAGCGTGAGAGAACTCGCACTGCTGTTTTTCAAAATCACGTTTGAATCTAAACCAACAGTTGGACCCGTAAGGGTCAACACTCCATCCAAGGTGCCAGAATTGTTTGAAATTGTAAAACTTCCTGCTGTCCCGCCTGTAGTAAGCGTAATGGCACCAAGTGTAAGTGATTGATTGGCGCCACCATTACTCGTAATTCCGGTGTTCGCGCTTGCATTCATGTTAATTCCTAACGTTGTAATTGAGCTACTCGTATTTATGGCGGCAATATCATTAGTCAAACCGTCAACAGAATTGCGAGATTCAGCATCAACACCGGGAGATTTATTTGATGTTCCGCCAGTCCAGTTGCTGCTCCGAATCCAAGAGGCTCCACTTACTCCAGCGAATGTGTATGTATTCTGAGCGTAAATCTCCGGACACGTAGCAGCCGCAACGAAGATGGCGATGCAGAATGGGTTTCTTGAAGATATTAGTTTTGTTTTCATAAGTCTGTATGGTTGTTCTTGTGATTCTTCAGGAAGATCTCGTTTCGAGGTGTGTGTTTGATGGGAGGAGGGGGCGAAAAAGGCTAAATTGAAAAATTATGATACTTGGGCAGTTAGGGATTGAGTGAGTGATGACTGACCCTAAGTCGGTGTAAGTTAGATATGATTCGGAAGAGGTGAAATAGGATTCGTGCGACGATTTCGTTTCAATTCAGAGGAGATCGAGCATTTGAATCGACAGGGATGACGAGCAATCCACAGGCCAAGTGATAAATGATAGATGTGACGGAGCCGTCACAAACGAGGGAAAAACCGATGCAGGAAGTTGTAAACCGTTGATTTACCAAAACAAAAGATAGCGCAAAGCGAGTTATAATTTCCTAAAATAACAATTATATGTTAGAAAAAATTAAATGGATGGTCGCTATCTAGGAAATAATGAATGAGCGAGGCTCATCAAAGAAGCGGCTTGTCACAAATCCCGGTCATGAGATTGGAAGGGATCGAGGGAGCTTGGTAGGTCCCCCAGGGGAAGGAGCGAAATGAATTTCGCGGTCCTAGGTCAATAGTTTCCCTACCACCGGTTAAAACCGATTGCCATCCACGCTGGGAGGATTAGCCTAGTGGCACTAAAATTGTGATTTGCTTGGACGGAAAAAGAAACCGAATCAATTCTGTGTTTCTCCCGTCTATTCACCGTAACGAAAAACCAAACAACCGAAACCAATGAATTTACGCAAATACACCCTCATTCGCTCCCTCGCGGCGCTGGCGGCCGGAGGGGCCCTATTGGCCACCACGCGGGCTAAAGCATCAGAACAAGGAGTGGAGGAATTGACTCGAGGCCCGGTGCATGAGGCCTTCGCCGCAACGGTAAGTTTCGACCCCGAGCCAGGGATTTTTGTGAAAACTGCACCGCCAAGCTTGATCGAGGAAGTCCCGCCTGAACAACAATTGGAGGGGAAGAACGTAACGTGGATCCCGGGCTACTGGGGTTGGGATGAGGAAACGACTGATTTCATCTGGATCAGCGGGGTGTGGCGGAATCTGCCGCCCGGCCGCCAATGGGTGCCGGGATATTGGGCGGAAGCAGGGAACCAGTGGCAGTGGACGTCTGGCTACTGGGCCGATGAAGCAGCAAAAGAGGTGGCCTATCTGCCGAAGCCGCCAAAGTCGATCGAGTCTGGACCGAACGTGGAGGCACCCTCGAAAAATCACATCTGGGTTTCTGGGACATGGGTGAACCGCGAGGACCGCTATGCATGGAGACCTGGGTATTGGGAACAAGGGCAGCAAGATTGGAGTTGGACTCCCTCACATTACCAATGGACGCCACGTGGATACGTGTTTATTGACGGTTATTGGGACTATGAAGTCGCCCACCGTGGCGTGGTATTTGCACCCGTGCGTTTCGAGCATTCTTATTATGATCGGCCAAATTATAGCTACACCCCGCTGATGGCGATCAGTCTCAATGTGTTTGTAAACCACCTGTTTGTGCGTCCGAGCTATGGGCATTACTATTTCGGAGACTACTACGAGCCGCGGTATCGCAACGAGGGATTTTTCGCCTCGTACTCATATCGCACAGGCCGCAACTGCTACGACCCGCTCTATGCACAGAGCCGATGGGAACACCGGGATGACCACAATTGGGAACGCAGCAGGCGTGAAGATTTCGATTACTATCGTGACAATCAGGATGCTCGCCCACCACGCACTTGGGCCGCGCTGGAAGCCCGGCCTGAAGGCAGACGCAAGGGCCAGCGTGATGAAGAACAACTCGCCTTGCCGTTTAAACAATATGTCGAGCGCCCTAACAGCGGCCAACGTTTCGAGACGGTGAGCGCTGATAGGCGCACGAAGATCGTGGAACAAAATAGGGAAGTGCGTAAGTTCGGTAAAGAACGCCAGCAAATGGAAACCCACGCGGACGCACCCGCTGCTCTCGGCAAGGACAAACACATCGATGCAAGGCGTGAAAGATTTGAAAAATCTCCGCTTGTTTCCAGCCCCTCCGAGCAATTGTTAGGCAAGGATGCCCCTCCGAGACGGCATGGAAACAAAGGCGGGGATTTGCAGACGGAAAAAACTGCTCGCCCTGATGGAGCCACTCCTAACACGACCGATCCAACCCAAGATGGAATGCCTTCAAGCAAGGGCCGCCACGATCGCAATGGCGCAATGGATCAAAGAACGGAAAAGAAATTCGCGGGCAATCCCGAGAAACTGACCGAGCCTTCGACCACTCCCGGTGGAAAAAGGGACAGCCACGCGCAAACGCAAACGGACACCGCGCCGAGCCCGAAAACCGAGCCTAACACAAAGCGTCACGGCGTGGAAAAATCTCAATTTGAGTCAAAACCCACCGATACAGTCCAACCGCAGAAGAAGGAGATTCAAACAGAATCGAAGCATCGTGTGCCGAGTCCATCGACACCCGAGCCAGAGCGGAAGGCGGTCCCAGAGAGGCGCGAACCGAAAGCCCAACTTGAACCACAACGCGACCTTCAAGCTCAGCCGAAAGTAAGAAGGGAGCCCACTCCTGAGGTGCAAAGGCGTCAGCAGAAAGTGCAGCCCGAAGTACAAAGAGAGGTGCAACCACAACGGCAAATACAACCACAACGGGAAGTGCAACCCCAGCGCAGCCCCGAGCCAGAACGGAGACAGCAAAGGTCACAGCCGGAACCACAACGCCAAGCACCCGCTCCACAACAGCCAAAGGCGGAACAGGAATCCGGCAATCGTAGAAAACACACGAACGACGAAGCCGATCCTAGCTCGTCCCACGGGCGCAATTAATCCGTTTGTTAGAATAGATTCCTGAAACGAGGTATTCACCCCATGGGTGGATACCTCAATTTTTTAATTCAGTTAGGATCTCGTCTGGCCATTTCCACGCACCCGGTATTGATAGCTTGTTAGCTCCCGCAAACCCATCGGGCCGCGGGCGTGCAGCTTATCGGTGGAAATGCCGATTTCCGCGCCGAAGCCGAACTCACCCCCATCAGCAAAACGGGTAGAGACGTTGTGGAAAACGCAGGCGGAATCCACTTCTCGCAGAAAACGCTCCGCCACTGCCTCATCACGCGTGACGATGACATCCGAATGGTGTGAACCGTAGCGGTTGATGTGGGCAACGGCGTCTTCGAGTGAATCGACGATTTTAACTGATAGAATCAGATCCAAGTATTCCGTGCACCAGTCGTTTTCGGTGGCGGGGATAATATCAGTTAGAATTTCACGGGTGCGTTCACAACCACGCAGCTCGACATTTTTTGCGTGGAGTGCGGTGGCGGCCTTCGGCAGAAAATCCGCTGCGATTTCCCGATGAACGAGCAGCGTTTCAAGTGCGTTACAAACGCCGCATTTGTGGGTCTTTGAGTTCACCGTTAGAGAAACTGCCATTGCTTGATCCGCATCCTTGTCTGCGAAGAGGTGGCAGATGCCATCGTAATGTTTGATCACGGGCATGCGGGCAAGTGAGACGACGGTTTCTATCAATCCCTTGCCACCGCGCGGGATGATCAGGTCCAGCCACTGGTCCATGCCAGCGAGCACCGCCACGCTCTCCCGGTCCGTAAATGGGATGAGCTGAATGGCGTGTTCTGGCACACCTGCCGCAGCGAGGGCCTCGGCGATGGCGAGATTCGAGTGGATTGCCTCGCTGCCACCGCGAAGGATCGTGGCGTTTCCGGTTTTAAAACACAACACAGCGGCATCCGCGGTGACGTTCGGGCGGCTTTCATAAATGATGCCGATGGTGCCGATGGGCACGCGCACCTGCTCGATCTTGATTCCGTTAGGGCGTTCCCAAGCATCGAGCACTAAGCCGACGGGATCAGGCAGCGTGGCGACTTGATCAATGCCGGCGGCCATCGCTTCGATGCGCGCTTCGTCTAGCAGCAGGCGATCCAGCATTGCGGCGGAGAGGCCTTTTTCACGTCCTGCGGCGATGTCCTTGGCATTCGCCCCTAACAATTCCGGCACGCGCTGGCGGATGGCAGAGGCCATGGCACGGAGGATGGTGTTTTTTTCATCGCTTGTGAGTTTGGCGAGATTGTACGCGGCCGCGCGGGCTTGGCGGCCCATTTGGTGAATGGTTTCTTGGATGGTAGCCATGGGGATCGAATCAAAAGGCGCAGTCGATGAAATAAGTAGCCTGCACGGAGTTTCTAGCGCGATGCAGGCTGAGGGTCACTTGTGAAATTGAGACGACGACGATTTCATGCACCACGCTATTTCCCAGAAAGCTTGAGCGCTTGGGCCAGTGGCGAGGGTGAAAGCTCATCCGCTCCCGCATTTCTCAAAGCATTCACCGTGCCCATCGGATCGAGACGGTTGAGCGGATTGCTTGCGTAGCCGGCACCGATGTCCACGCCATCGCTGGCGCGTATTTCGAAGTGCAGGTGCGCCGGGTAATAACCGTTAGCCGTCCCGACCGTGCCGATTTTTCCACCCCGCGCCACGAGGGCTCCGATCGTGACATCGATGCGATTCAAATGCGCGTACATCGAGTGCAAGGTCCGCCCATCCAAGGTTTTATGGGCGACCACCACCAGTTTCCCCCACCCCGGAGAAGGCTCACCCGCAAAAAGGACCAGGCCATCCGCCGTCGCGAAAACGGGATCACCCAAGTCGGTGTTCATTCCGCCGATGCCATTCAGGTCATCCCCGGTGTGATGGCCGCCGCGCGTTGCGTTCATGTCCCAAAATTTCTGCGCATTATAAACGAGCCCGCCATGCTCCGTGCCGAGCGGCGAGTCAAAGCGCTGGGCGAGCGGGATTTGCGCTGTTTCCCAGGCGGAAAGAAATTGGAACCGCTGATCCACCTCACCCTTTTCCGGCATGGATAAAGGGGCACCTGGATCTTGCGCACTGAGAGCTTTTGATCTCTTCCCAATCACGACGCTGCCCACAACCCCTGCGGCGAGGATCAGCACAAGCAAAACCTTGGTCGAAATTTGGCGCACGCTCTGGAATATGAGAAAACGCCTGGAAACAAGCAAGGCAGCAAGAGACTAGCGCATCCACCCCTCGATTTTGAAGTTCCGCTCAAGTAATTTGCGTTCAGGCCCGCCGTCGTCTGGTTTGAACCAAACTTCAAACCGTGCACCGTAATACTGTTCCCAGTCGCCTTCATAGATCGTGAAATTCGATTCCGAAAGGAATTGCTCCTCGGGATCGGAGGACCAGCCGATCCACTCGTTCGTCTCAGTTTCCAACCACTCACTCGACAGCTCTACTTTGCGGGTGATCTCGAAAGCTTTCAAATAGACCCGGCCGGATCGTCCGGGGTTGCAGCGGATAGAGGCGTTATAAATACCTCCCTGCGTTGAGCGCCTCAGCTCAAGCCACGGCTTCCCGCGCAGCACGGAATCAGGTGGAAGCAGCGTCCGCACGGCGTCCCATGTGGGATTCACCGCGAGTGCCGCAAACTCGCGCTCCAACTCAGCCATCGCAGCACGGGTGACGCGCCGTTCACGGACATTGTTTTGTTCAAACTGTTCGATCAAAAGGTCGGCGGCGGGAAGAGTGACAAAACTTTGCCACATCTCGTTAGCTCGGGTCAGTTCGGGGGCGATAGGAATGCCGGGGGCCACTTTCTGACCCGTTTTTCCCCACGGTTTTTGGGAGAAGCCGATGGTTGTGCGGGTTTGGAAACGGGGTCCATTTTTGTCAAAAAACGAGGAGTAATCACCGTTGAGCGTCATTTGCCAGTGGTCCCCCATCATCCATCGGCGGGTGGCAAACTTGCTGCCCCGTTGCTCGTAAACCCGCCACCCTGGATGCGCGGCCAAGTAGCGATCTAGCAGAGCGGGGTGATCCTTCCGCAGCTTTTCCAATGAGGGGAGCGCAATGCTGATGGGCACATTCTCGCCGCCGGAAACTGATAGTGTGGCGCGAATTGCCGCCTGGAAAGTATCTGCGGGACCGCCGATCGCCTCGCTTGACCCATAATGCCCCAGAGGCTCGGCGAGCTCCACACCTTGCGGCAATTTTAACCCCTCTCCAAATCCGTCTTCCGACTGGAACATCCCCACAAACGCAACCGGGACCAGCGCGGCGATGGAAATGACAAGACAGACAAGCGCGATAAATCCTGCCGCGATCCGCTTGCTGAAAAACCTAAGAATCGCAAGCACCAGAAACCAAAGTAGCCCGGCGAAGTAGCAGAGTTCAAGGCCTCCGCTCAGCCAGCGGAAGTTCCAGCTGTAAGTAAACAGCGGCAAAACCAATGAACCGAGTGTGGCGATCAGTGGTAGCCACAGTAACTTGACCGGGGTTTTCCCGAACACCCGCCTGAAAAATCCGGGAGCAGCCGCAGACAAATTCGCATCGTTTCGTTCGGTCATGTCCTCCATCAGCCCGAATCATCGGAACTCCAGTAGAAACAAGCAAGAGTCCGCTTTCCATCTTTGACAATCCGACATCCTCGCGACAGTTTCGCGCCGCAATCCTGCAATCTTCAATCTTATGGCCTACGATCTCATTGTCATCGGTGGCGGCCCTGCCGGCTACGTCGCCGCTATCCGCGCTGCTCAACTTGGAAAAAAAGTCGCTTGTGTGGAAGCGGACCGCGCTGGCGGCACCTGTCTTAACTGGGGCTGCATCCCAACCAAGGCCCTTCTGAAAAATGCCGAGCTCTATCAGACGCTCACTCACAAGGCGGCTGAATTTGGCCTGAAAATCGAGGGGCTTTCCTACGATTGGTCCGCAGTGGTGGGCCGTTCCCGTAAGGTTTCGGACCGCCTCGCGGGTGGTATCGAGTATCTTTTGAAGAAAAATGGCATCGACTACGTACGTGGCCTCGGTTCCGTCGAAGGCACGGGTAAGGTGGGCGTCATCGGCAATGATGCCAGCCGCACGCTTCTTGAAACCAAGGACATTCTCATCGCTACCGGCTGCAAATCCCGTGGCTTGCCTGCCCTGCCTTTCAACGGCAAATCCGTCATCGGCTCAAAGGAAGCGATGAACCTCGCACAGCAGCCGAAGGAAATGCTCATCATCGGAGCGGGCGCAATCGGCGTCGAGTTCGCTTATATTTACAACGCATTCGGCACCAAGGTCACTCTGATCGAAATGGCCCCGCGCATTCTCCCCGTGGAGGACGATGAAGTGGGCGATGCACTCGAAAAATCCCTCATCAAGCAAGGCATCCGCTGCCTCACGAACACTAAAATCACCGCCATGGTGGATCGCGGCACGCACGTGGAACTCACGCTCGAAGGCCCGAAGGAAAACGGCACCATCAGCGCCGAAGTTTGCCTCGTGGCAATCGGCATCCAGCCCGTCCTGCCGGGCGGCTTGGAGCTCGAGCTGGATCGCGGATATATCAAGGTCGGTGATCGATATGAAACCTCCATCCCCGGCGTCTATGCCGCGGGCGATATCACCGGCCCGCCTTGGCTCGCCCACGTCGCTTCGTTCGAGGCAGTCCAAGCGGTGGAAGGCCTTTATGTGGAAGGCCACAAGCCGCGCAAAGTCAGCAATTTCCCCGGCTGCACTTATTGCCATCCGCAAGTTGCGTCCGTCGGCAAGACCGAACGCGCGCTCAAGGAAGCCGGAATCGAATACAAAGTTGGGAAAATCCCATTCGTCGCTATCGGCAAGGCAATTGCGTCCGGTGAACCTGATGGGTTTGCAAAACTGCTCTTCGGCAAAAAACACGGCGAACTTCTGGGCGCCCACATCATTGGCGAAAATGCGACTGAGCTCATCGCCGAGATGGGCCTCGCCCTCGACCAAGAGCTCACCGCCGAGGAAATCCACGCCACCATTCACGCGCATCCGACGATGAGCGAGGTCATCCACGAAGCCACCCTCGCCGCCGAAGGTCACGCAATCCACTTCTGAGACCCGCGTGATTTGCGGATTGCCAGCAGCCTGAAACGGGACTAAATTCTCCCACCCGGCGAGCTTCGGTAGTCCGATACTCACCTGTTTAGAACCGATGACATACCGCTGTGGGATTTTTGGATACCATTAAACGCTGGCGGTTGGCCCAACTGGGACTTTCGTCAGGGAAAAAGCGCCGGGTTCACAGCGAGAATCCAGTCGTTCAGGCATTGGAAGACAGCATCTGGGTCAAGGCTGCACTCTATGCGACTTTTGCAGTCGCGAGCGGAGTATTGGTTCTGAAAGCTGCGGGCACGGCCTTCGCAAACGATCCGCTCAAAGGCTCCCTTTATGCATTTGTGATCGCGGTCACGGCGGTCGTGATGTTTCAAGTCAGCCTGCAAACGTCTTGCCGGCGAAATAGCCGGGTAGTTTTGGTTTTGGGCGGCTTGATCTGCCACTTGCTCATCCTGCGGTTGGTCATGGGCCTAACCGATTTAGGGACGATTCCTGAGGTGTTCCGTTTCTTCTTCGTGCCCTTTGCCTTGGCGCCCATGCTACATGGCGTCTTGTTAGGGCGGGCTGTGGGATCTTTCTCCGCCATTTATGTCACGCTGATCGGCTGTTTGTTAGTTCCTCAGGGTGAAGTGCTCGGATTCATGATTCTCAGCCTCGTCGGCGGGATCACCTGCGTTTTGCTTACCAACGAAATCCGCAAGCGCCTGCAGCTTCTCCAAGCGGGAATTTATGTCGGTGCAGTGACTCTCGTGCTCGGGCTGATGCTCGGGCGCTTGGATGTCGCCTCGGTTTTCGGGCCAAACTCAATGGATCATCTGCAACTCCTCGGCACCGGCAGCGCTGCCGCATTTGGCACCGCCGTGATCACTGCCCTAATGATCAGCGGGCTGCTGCCGATTTTCGAAGGGACGTTCAATCTCACCACGGACATCAGCTGGCTGGAACTCAGCGATCTGAATCACAGACTGCTTCGGCAAATGCAGTTAGAGGCACCGGGCACCTTTCATCATAGCCTCGTCGTCGCCGCGCTCTCAGAAGCAGCGGCGGAAAAAATCCAAGCGAACGCCCCAATGTGTCGCGTTTGTTCATATTTCCACGATGTGGGGAAGTTGAAAAAGCCGAGCTATTTCATCGAAAATCAACACGACGGAATTTGTAATCCTCATGATTCCCTCACGCCGACGATGAGCGCCCTCGTCATCCTCGCCCATGTGAAAGACGGGGTTGATCTCGCGGTGAAGCACAATCTCAATCCCCGCATCATCGATATCATCCAAGAACATCATGGCGATTCGTTAGTCTATTTCTTCTACCGCCGGGCTCAGGATCAAAAGCGAATCGAGATGGAAAAAGTCGATCGTCGCCTAGAAAATCCTGAAGACTTGCCAATGATCGATGAGAAAAATTTCCGATACCCCGGGCCGCGTCCCAGCTCACGGGAAAGCGGAATCGTCGCTCTAGCAGACAGTGTCGAAAGTGCCTCCCGCTCGCTGCAAAAGCCCACTCCCGCCAAAATCCGTGCGCTTGTCGATGACATTGTCCGCTCGAAAATCAACGACGGTCAGCTCGACAATTGCCCGCTCACTCTGCGCGAACTCGCCATCGTGAAAGAAAGTTTCTCCACCACTCTTCGCAGCATGCTTCACAGCCGCATCGATTACCCGAAAGACGAAAATACCGTTTCCGCTGCTAGGCGGATTTCTAATACGGATCGCGATGCCACCAAAGGCGGTCGCGTGATCCCAATGCCAAAGCGTGCCTAACGCTTTTTACCCCACAGACCCATGTCGCTCGAAGTCATCATCGGCAACAACCAAGAAGCGACTGAAATCCCGGAAAGCTGGCTCACCGCCCTCGAGATCGTCGCTCACGAAGCAGCTGATCTCGCAATGGAACATGCGGCTGCCCAAGACTCGCCGCTTTCACATTTGGCCACGCTTGAGGTCGCACTCGTGGATGATCTCACCAGCGACCAAGTGCACCGTGATTTCATGGATATCGAGGGGCCCACCGATGTCATCACCTTCCATCACGGAGAAATCGTCATTGGCGCGGAAGTCGCCGAGCGCCAGGCCGCAGAATACGGTGAACCCTTGGCTCGCGAGATTCTGCGTTACCTCGTTCACGGGCTCCTTCACCTAGCAGGTCATGAGGACGCTGAGCCAGAAGAGCGTGCGACCATGGAGGCAGCACAGGAAACCATCGTCGCCGTGCTTTGGACTGCCGATCTGCGCGCACGCCTCAGCACGTGACACAGACATTCCTGTCTGTTTTTCCACTTCCAAAAGCATGTCCGGTATCCACCACTCCATCGTGAGAATCACGAGTTCATCAGCCACTATCACACGGGCGGAATGAAATCGACAAGACGCAGGAGCTTTTCTACCCAGCGATCATGCGCAGCATCGCCGCCACCGGATACCTGGGTTTTGTCGCACACTAATTTATCCCCACCGCGAAGGACGTTCTATCAAATCTCAAAAAGACCGTAGAAATCTGCACGACCTAACGATTTTTTCACCGGCTCGCCGCAGAAACAGTGTATCGGAGAGCTGGATGTTAGAGCTTCACTCTTCCACCACCTTCGCCGCTTTCTTTGCGGCGGCTTTTTTGGCGGGGCGGGGTGGGAAATCGAAACCGATCTTGCCGTCCTTGGGATCAAAGGTGAGGTAGGCGTCGAACTTGCGCTTGGTGCGGTTCGATACAAAACCTTTGAGGACGTCGGTTTTACCAGTGCCAATGAGTTTGAGCATCTGGGCAGATGGGATTTCACACTGAAGGATGGACTTGCCGATTCGGATGCCGTGCGGATCCTTTTTGGTGACGATCTCGGGGATGTGATAGGCTTTTTCGGTAGCGTAAACCTTGTAGGTTTTGCCTTCCTCGGTTTTCGCCTCGCCGATGAGTTGCTCTTCGGTGAGTTCAGGCGGGCCGTCGCGATCATCGCCTTCGAACACGAAATTGATTTTGAACTTCGCGTCCATTTCCAGCGCGGCGTCGAAGGGTTTGTTGAACTTCGATTTGAATCCGGTGAGCGGGCCGACGTGTTTGGTGGTGAAGAGTTGGATGGCTTCCTCCTCGGTGAGCAGGCGGCCGGCGATGTGCTTCTTGGCCTTGAATTTGCACTCAGGCTCGCGGCATTCGTAGGTGGCCTCGGTTTGCTTGAGGCTGGCGGCACCGCACATTGGGCAGGTGACTTTGAGGTCGGGGAAAATTTCACTTTTCGCGAGTTCCGCGGCTTTGCGGGCCTTGGTGCAAATTTCGTCGGTGTAGGAGATGATCTCCTTCATGAAATCGCTGCGCTTGAGATGACCTTGCTCCATTTGGCGGAGTTTAAACTCCCAGTCTCCCGTTAGTTTGGGCGAGTAGAGGCCTTCGATTTCCATCTCGCGCACAAGTTCGATGAGACGCATACCGCTACCGGAAACGAAAAGATCGCGGCCTTCGCGGGCGAGGTATTTTTGTGAAATGAGGCCTTCGATGGTCGCGGCCCGGGTGGCGGGGGTGCCCAGGCCGCGCTCGGCCATGGCTTCCCGGAGGGCTTCGTCATCGATGAGTTTTCCGGCACCTTCCATCGCGGAGAGAAGAGTCGATTCCGTCATCCGGGCGGGTGGCTTGGTTTCTTCGGCGAGGGCTTCGATCGACTCGACTTTTGCGGTTTCGCCAGTGTTTACCGGGCAGAGTTCGTCTTTTCCTGAGGCCACACCAGGGCGGCGGCCGTAAACTTCGAGCCAGCCGGGTTTGACCAGGATTTTGCCATCGGTTTTGAAAGTATCAGAAACAGGCAGGATGCCTGTGCCCCCTTGTTTAACTCCCTCGATGCGGGTGAGGCGGGTGGTTTGCTCAAACTCGGCGGAGGGGTAGAAGACGGCGATGAAGCGTTTGACGATCATGTCATACAGCTTCTGTTCGGCTTCGGAGAGTTTGGAAAATTTGCCGGTCGGGATGATGGCAAAGTGATCCGAGACTTTTTTGCTATCGAAAACACGGCGGGATTTGTGAAGGCGCGGGCCGTTGTCGCTGCTGCCGGAGAGAACCGCCTTGGCGTATTTGGAAAAGTCGAGGTCGCTGTTGCCGATGTCCGCCATCGTTTCACGGACATTTCCGCTATAATCTTCCGGGAGGTAGCGCGAATCGGTCCGCGGATAGGTGATCATTTTGTGCTTCTCATAGAGCGCCTGAGCGATCTGAAGCGTGCCCTTCGCAGAGAACGGGGCCTCGCGCTGGAGGGTGGTGAGGTCGTAGAGTTGCGGGGAAATTTGCGACTGCGCCTTCTTTTCTTCGGTGACTTTGCCGACCTTCCCGGTGCAGCGGGCGACGATGGCCTCGGCGGTTTGCTGATCCCAGATGCGCTCGGGTTTGGAAAGCGGGGCGTTTTCATCCTTTTTCCAAGCTTCGTCGATCCACTTGCCGAGGTATTCGCCGGCCTGGACGCCGAAATTCGCATGAACTTCGAAATACGGAGTCGGCTTGAACGCGCGGATCTCTGCCTCGCGCTGGGCGAGAATGGCAAGCGTCGGCGTCTGGACGCGACCGGCCGCAGTGATGTTGAATCCACCGTGGCGCGAGTTGAAGCAAGTGAGGGCGCGCGTTGCGTTGAGGCCGACCAGCCAATCCGACTCGGAACGGCATTTCGCAGCATCGGCCAGCGGCTTCATTTGCTCGCCGGAGCGGAGGTTTTGCCAGGCCTCGAGAATGGAATTGTTCGTCATCGACTGCATCCAGAGGCGTTTCACTGGCTTTTCGATGCTGCCGATTTCCATGATGTAGCGGAAAATCAGCTCTCCCTCGCGGCCGGCGTCGCAAGCATTGACGATGTTGTCAATGTCCTTGCGCTTGGCGAGCTTGAGCACCTGCTTCAGCCGGGCCTCCGAGTCCGGGATCGGATCGAGGTCGAATTTTTCAGGGATGGCCGGGAGAACACTGAAATTCCAAGGGAGTTTCTTACCATTCGGACCCATCGGCATCCGCAGTTCCACGAGATGGCCGACGGCGGAAGTGATGACTGCCTTCTCGTTTTCAAAAAACACATCGCGGCCGGAACCTGATTTTTCGAATTTGCCGAGCTCCTTGGCGAGCACGCGGCTGAGGTCTGTCATGACGCTCGGTTTCTCGGCAATGATGAGTGTTTTTCCCATGGTATAAGAGCCGTGAAGCGGCGCTGAGTGGAGTGACTAGGCTTGCAGCCTGAAATTTTGCAAGCCGATTGGTGAAATTTTCCAGAAGTGATCCACAACATGCCTTGGCTATCTTCACCGAATTGGCCGCTGGAAGCTGCGGCAGAGCACGTTGGTTCCTCCCCTCACCTCCTCGCATAGCGGAATCCCGGAAACGCCCGCACCAGCCGCCGCATTTCTAGTTTCATCAAGGTAGCTGTGACCACGTGCGCAGGGAGGCCGGTGCGCTCGATGATCCGGTCCACCGGGGATTCGTCGCTCGTGACTGCGGCGAAAACAGTGGCTTCTTCTTCCGGCAGCTCGGGGATTTCCGCCGCAGGTTCCGCTGCGCTGGATTGGCGGGCGAAGGGGAGTTCGCCGAGGTCATCGAGAATATGACTGGGATCGGCAACGAGCGTCGCTCCATCTCGGATCAATTGATTACAGCCAGCGGAGGTCGGTTTATCAATCGGCCCCGGCACTGCAAAAACCGTTTTCCCATATTCCGAAGCCAAATTCGCGGTGATCAACGAGCCCGACCATGCCGGGCACTCCACCACCAGCACCGCCTTCGCCCACGCCGCCACGATCCGGTTTCGCATCGGGAATGTCTGCTTGTCCGGGGCTGTGTTCAATGAAAACTCCGAAACCACGGCTCCATGGCCTGAGGCGATTTTTTCCGCAAGCGCGAGATTTTCCGGCGGATAGAGTTTTCCCAAACCCGAGCCGATCACTGCGATCGTCCGCCCGTTCGCGGCGACGGCGGCTTCGTGGGCAGCGGTATCAATCCCCCGCGCAAGCCCGGAAATGATCGTGAACCCAGCCTGCGCTAGCTGGTAGGAAAATTTCTTCGTTGCCTGCTTGCCGTAAATCGTCGCCCGCCGCGATCCGACCACGCTGATGGCGTGCTTGTCCCGCGCCTCCAGTTTCCCCCATACATACAGCAGCAGCGGCGGATCGTAGGCCTCGCGCAGGGGTGCCGGGTAGTCCTCGTCGTCCTGCGTCACAATCGATATCCCACGACTGGCGGCCTCACGCATCTCGGTGAGAGGGTCCGCATGGTCTTGCCAAGAATGTAGGATTTTCGCAGTTTCCTCACCAATGCCGTCCACCCGCATTAGTTTGTCCTTGGCCGCGCCGAGGATCGCCGCTGGTTCGCCGAAAACATCTAACAAACGCCTAACGCGGATCGGCCCAATTTTCGGCAGCAGGTTCAGGGCGACGAGAGCTTCTTGATCGGTCATAAGCGTGGTTAGAGTGTGCCCATGGAAAGCGCACGGCGTCAAAGCTCCTTTATGCTGGAAATTAAAACTTATCGGAAATCAGTTGCGTAAAGTCTCAGTGCGCGGCGAGCCAGTTAGATCCTGTCCCTGCTTCGATCTCGATGGGAACTCCAGCAGGCAATGGCAGCGCGCTTTTCATCGCTTCGAGAATTTCAGGAACTAACACTTCCTGTTCGCCAAGAGCGAGATCAAAAACGAGTTCATCGTGCACTTGGAGCAGCATTTTCGTCTGATAGCGATTTTCCCGCAGCAGCGCGTCGATGCGGATCATTGCGAGTTTGATCATATCGGCGGCGGTCCCTTGGATCGGCGTGTTGATAGCGGCACGTTCGGCATTGCCTCTCAGATTCTGATTGCCGGAATTCAGGTCGGGGAAATAACGGCGGCGGCCGCTGAGCGTTTCTACATAACCCTTTTCTCGTGCCTCGTTGATCGTGCGATCCATGAACTCACGGATGGCCGGATATTCGCGGAAGTATGCGTCAATGATGCTTGCCGCCTCGGTGCGCGGAATGGCGAGGCGCTGGCTAAGACCGAATGCAGAGATGCCATAGATAATTCCAAAGTTCACCATCTTCGCGGTGCGGCGCATGTCGGAGGTGACGGCATCCGGCTCGACGACGAAAACCTTCGCAGCGGTGATCGTGTGGATGTCAGCATCATTTTTAAACGCCTCGATCATCGTAGCATCCTGTGAGAGTGCAGCCATCACGCGCAATTCGATTTGCGAGTAGTCGCAGGAAAGAAGAGTAAAGCCCTCGCGCGGAACGAAAGCTTTACGGATCTTACGCCCGGCTTCGGATCGAACCGGAATGTTCTGCAAATTCGGATCAGACGAGGCGAGGCGGCCAGTGGCGGCGATGAGCTGATGGAAATGCGTGTGGATGCGCCCGGTTTCCGCGACAATGTGGGTAGGCAGCGCGTCGAGATACGTGGATTTGAGCTTGGTGGCTTCTCGCCAAGCGAGCACGTCGGTGATGATCGGGTGCTTCCCCTCGAGCGTGGCGAGTGTTTGCTCGTCAGTCTTATACTGGCCGGTTTTGGTTTTTTTTGCTTTGTCAGCCAGATTGAGTTGGTCGAAAAGGATTTCGCCTAACTGTTTCGGAGAGGCAATGTTGAACGAGCGATCGGCGTGGCCGTGGATGGATTCTGCGAGATCATTAATCTGGATCTGGAGTTCACCGCCAATCACTAACAACGCTGCCGGATCAACGGAGATGCCTTCCATTTCCATTCTGACGAGCACGGGAAGAAGTGGGCCCTCGATCTCACAGAGAATGGATTGTTGATGGGACTCGGTGAGCAACGGACGGAGTTTCGCGGCAAGTTGGAACGTCACATCTGCATCCTCAGCGGCGTATTCAGCGAGAACGGCTAACGGAATGGCCATAATATCGAGATCCTTCGAAGCCTTAGTTTTCTCGGCGAAGTTGAACAAATCCCCGGCAGCTCGGGATTCTTCCACAGGGCGCTTGGAGGCCGCTGCAACGTCGGCCAATTTAATAGGGGTATATCCTAGCAGAATCTCTGCAAGGTAGTCCATCGAGTGTCGCCGCTCGGGGGCGATAAGCGTATCTGCTAGCATGGTATCGAAGTAAGGGCCGCAGACTTCGATTCCGTGATGATGGAGGATAGAGAGATCGTATTTCAGGTTATGACCGATTTTTTCTGCAGAAGAAGATAGAATCGATTTAACATCTGAGATTTGAGATTTGAGATCGGTGATCGGAAGATACCAAGCTTCGTGGGCTTTCCATGAAAAGGCGATTCCTAGCAGTTTTGCTTCAAAGCGATCAAGGCCGGTAGTTTCCGTGTCAAAGCAGAAGGAGGATTGCCGTGCGAGTTCCGCGAAAAGTTTTGCTTGGAGCTCGGGAGTGTTAGCGAGGTGATAGGTGTGAGCGACGTCGCGAATGGTTTTGAAAGTTTCAAAAATCGTTGGGGATTCTTCGACAGCAGCGGGAGTGGGATTTTCTCCACTGAAGAGGCGCTTGGTGAAAGTCCGGAACTCGAATTCGTTGAACAATGCTTTGAGTGCCTCCTCGTCGCGCGGAGAAAGGATAAGATCGTTCCACGTGACCTCAATGGGCACATCAAGAATGATGGTGGCGAGCTCTTTGGACAGCAGAGCTTGGTCAGCATGGGTCTCCACGTTTTCCTTTTGCTTGCCTTTGAGCTTCGCGGAATTCGCAATTAGATTTTCGATAGAGCCAAACTCAGCGATGAGTTTTTTCGCCGTCTTATCACCGATGCCGGGAATGCCGGGGATGTTATCCGCCGCATCGCCCCAAAGCCCGAGGATGTCGATGACTTGAGAAGGCCGCTCGATTTCCCAATTTTTAAGCATCGTAGGTAAGTCGATGACTTCGTGATCGGAGCCTTTTCTGCCGGGTTTCCACATGCGTGTTCTGCTAGAAATAAGCTGCGCGAAATCTTTATCCGGCGTTACCATGAACGAGTCGAAATCATCCTTCTCCGCACGGTGCACCAGCGTGCCGATGATGTCGTCCGCCTCAAATCCATCAACCTCTAACACCGGTATATGAAATGCCCGGCACAAGCGCTTCACATGCGGAATGGCAGCGGCGAGTTCATCTGGCATTTCGTCACGCTGCGCCTTGTAGGCGGGAAATTTGATATGTCGTGGTGTCGGCGCAGAGGTATCGAAAGCAACGCCGATGTGAGTAGGTTTTTCCTTTTCAAGAATCGCCAAGAGCGTGTTGATAAATCCATAAAGCGCGGAAGTGTTGATGCCTTTGGAATTGCGGATCGGGCTTTGAATCAGCGCGAAATGGGCGCGGTAAATCAGGGCCATACCGTCGAGCAAGAAAAGGCGTTTCATGCCGTGACTTTGAGCAGCCCATCACAGGGAGTCCAGCGAATGTCCGGAGACTATTCCCTGTATCAATTAAGCAGAACGAAAACGGATTCCGACCTGATGGTGACTCCAATGGGCACACACTCTAGACCGTCGCCAAAAAATTTCCGGAACTCAGTGCAAAAGACCGATACACCCGTTTTATTACTTTATTTTTCGCAAATCTGCCGTTCCCACCAGCTTTCTAACGAAGAAAACTGTTTGCTTTTCGAAATTTTAAAACCGTCTCCCTAACCAGCGACCGATGTTGGCAAAAAACTACGTGGTGCGAAATGGGGCGCTGAATTGCGGCTTGGCGACGGCGGGTGGCGCGTTACCTTGCGAGTATGAAACGACGATTGATGATCGACTTGGGCGGGCTGCCTGAGGAAGGGAAGGCATTTTCCGGAGAACTGCCGAAAGAAATTTTCGCCCTGGCGGAGGACGATGCACAGGCGATGGGGGCCTTGGAATACGATGTCTGGGCGCAGCGCTTCGGCTCGGAATTATTGCTCACTGGCACGCTCTTCGCACCTTTTGAATTCACCTGTGTGCGGACGTTACACCCTTTTATTCAAACGATTCGGGTGGATGCGGCGGTCTCCATCGAGATCGAGCGAGAGGGGGAAATCGATGCCTCGGACGCCTTGCGCGAGGAGGTATTGATCAACTTCCCGGTGGATCCCAGATGCGAGGAAGGAGACGTGCCGCAGAAATGTGAAATCGATTCCCGATATTTATCAGTGGACAAGTCGGCAGCAGATGAGCTACCCCATCCGTCCCGCGCCGAGAGTGACGACCGTTGGTCTGCTCTCGACAATCTCAAGGACCTCAAGGACCAAACCTAACTAACTTAAGACTATGGCCGTACCAAAGCGCCGCCAATCCAAAAGCCGTCAGAAAATGCGCCGTGGCGCAACTCGTTGGCGTGCACCGATCTTTAAAAGCTGCCCTGAGTGCGGCAGCAAAGTGCCTTCGCACATCGCTTGCCCATCCTGCGGCTATTATCGCGATCGCCAAGCGCTCGACGTTGAAGCTCTCTGAGGCTTCCGCGTGACTTTACCTTTAAATGCCGCTCAGGGAACTCCTTGGGCGGTTATTTTTCGTATCGGTTTTCGTTTTCAAAATTCGTTTAATCCGCATCTTCAAATCTCTGCATGAAAGTCGCCCTGGACGCCATGGGTGGGGACTACGCCCCCGCTGTGAATATCGGAGGAGCTATTGACGCCTTGCGTTACTACCCGAAGCTTCAGCATCTCTATCTGGTAGGGGATCAAGCAGTTCTGGAGCTAGAGTGCGCGAAACAAGGGCTCGACCTAACTGATTCACGGGTCAGCATCGTCCACGCGCCGGAAACCATCGGAATGTCCGAACCCGGTGCGAAGACGGTGCGCAAAAAGAAGCTTTCATCGATCAACGTCGCCATGGACATGGTGAAGGATGGCCGTGCCGATGCCTTTGTATCCGCCGGAAACACCGGGGGAGCGGTGGCTTCGGCGACCTTAAAGCTCCGCACACTGCCGGGCGTAGATCGCGCTGGCATCGCCTCCGCATTGCCCAATGAATATGGGATCTGCCACATTCTGGACGCCGGGGCGAATCCTGAGGCAAAACCGGAGCATCTCGTCGCATACGCCGTGATGGGCACTGCTTTCTCCCGCGGCGTCCTCGGCGTGAAAGAACCCAAAGTAGGCCTCATGTCAAATGGGGAAGAAGACGAAAAAGGCACTGCTTTCACCAAAGAAACTTTCAAGCTGCTCAAACAAACGCCGGGCATCAACTTCGTCGGAAACGTCGAAGGCCGCGATCTTTTTGAAACGGAACTGGATGTGGTGCTTTGCGATGGATTCGTGGGTAACATCATGCTGAAAACCATCGAGGCCACGGCCAAGGCGGTTTCCAAATGGTTGAAAACTGAAATCAAGGGTAATCCACTGCGCATCGCCGGTGCCATGCTTGCCAATGGTGCTTTCAAGGCACTCAAGGAAAAGAGCAGCTATGAAACTTACGGTGGCAGCCCATTGTTAGGGGTAAACGGCGTAGTGATCATCGCTCATGGCTCGTCCTCCTCGCTCGCGGTGCGGAATGCCATCCGGGTTGGGCTTGAAACGGTGGAAACCCGCGTGAATCCGCGGATCGAAGAGGCGTTGGCCGCGATTGCTGCGGGAGCGGTAGCCGGGCGCTGACCGCGACCCCGCAGTCTTCCAACTTCGCGCTTGTGGGGACCGACGGTGGGTTCCAATCTCGCGCCGCATGAGTGAAGTCACGTCCGCCATTGAAGTGTGTATCGCAGGGACCGGCAGTTACCTGCCTGAAAGAATTCTCACCAACGCTGAACTCGCTATTCTAGTAGATACGAGCGACGAATGGATCACGAGCCGCACAGGCATCAAGGAGCGCCGCATTGCTGCCGAGGGGGAATTCACGTCGCACATGGCCACCCATGCTGCCCGGCGGGCGCTGGAGCAGGCAGGGATGGCTGCAGAAGACGTCGAGCTCATCATCATCGCCACCATCACACCGGATACGCCCACGCCAGCGACGGCGTGCTATGTGCAACAGGCACTCGGAGCGAAAAATGCGGTGGCTTTTGACATTTCCGCAGCATGCTCGGGATTTCTTTATGCGATGAAGATCTCAAAGCGCCTCATTTCCGATGGGGCGTTCAAAAACGCCCTCATCATTGGAGCGGAGAAGCTTTCCTCCGTGACCAATTGGGATGATCGCACGACTTGTGTGCTTTTTGGTGATGGAGCCGGAGCTGCGGTTCTTCGGCGCTCGGAGCCGGGTGAAGGCTCGATCCTTGCTACCGAAATGGGCACGGATGGCAGCCTGACTCATCTTCTGAATATCCCCGGTGGAGGGACGGCCTGCCCAATCACCGAAGCAAATGCGAATGATCACCTTCACACCCTCACCATGATGGGCAAGGAGGTTTTCAAGCATGCGGTGAATCGCATGAAGGAGGCAGCGGAAAAAGTAATCTCCCGCGCGGGGTTACAGCCGGAAGACATCGCCTGCGTGATCCCGCATCAAGCGAACTTACGGATCATCGATGCGATTGCCGATCGTCTAGCAGTCCCTAACGAGCGGGTCTTCGTGAACCTTGATAAATATGGAAACACCTCTGCCGCAGCGGTGGCCATCGCACTGGATGAAGCGCACCGAAGCGGTGCTTTCAAGCGTGGGGAAAACATCGTGATGGTAGTTTTCGGTGCCGGCCTTACTTGGGCGGCTGCGGCAGTTCGTTGGTGATCCTATTTTGGGACCCTTTGTTAGGGCACAAAAAATTAGGCCGCTTGGAATGATCCAAGCGGCCTAATCGTATAAACTCTAGAGTTTAAGAATCAGAAGTTGTAGCGTGCACCAAGTTCGAAGAGGAAGTTATCTCCGGGATCGACTGTGCCGGTGAAGTGCTTGCCACCGACTCCGCTGCCGCTGACGCTGATGTCATCGAGATAGATCCAGCGGGCACCACCGAAGACTTCGAAGTGTGGATTCACGTTGTAAGTGAGGCCCGTGAAGACTTGTCCAACGAAAACCCAATCTGTTTCAGAAAAATTTCCGATCGGTGCTTTTGCGGAGTAATCCACATAAGCCGCACCTAAGCCACCACCGAAATAGGCACTCAGGTTTCCAGTAAGCACACGCTCAAATTTAATGTTACCGGTGATCGGCACGATATCAAGCTCGTATGAGGTAGGGCCTTGAAGCCGAGTGGTCGGGCTGGAGAGGTAACTCTGTGCATCACCGATAGAGTTGCTTCCGCCTGGAAACGGGCTAACATTTGTGCTGAGATTGTTCGTCCTTGAAACGCTACCCCAACTTTCATCCTTTTGAGCATAGCCGACTTCACCGAAGAACGCGATGTCAAAACCAGCGAGTTTCCAGCAGGTATCGACTCCCACGTGAGCGGTATACAAGGCTTCCTCGAGATCGGTCAAATAACCAACGGAACCACCCGCAAACCATGTTAACATGCAAGATTCTGGGGCTGGCTCGCTGGCGACAGGAGTGGGAGTGCCGGCGAAGGCAGGAAGTGAGGCGAGTAGAGAAATGGCAAATAATTTTTTCATGACGAGCGAAGACTGACCAAACGCATGATAGATGACAACCAAAAAATGTGAAAAACCACGACTCTGCCTCAACCCCTCCAGCAGTAGTATGTGAACTGCAAGCGATCAGTTAGCATAACCAAAGTCGAATCATACAATGAGAGAGCAGGCACCGCTATTTGGGGTATTCAAATGCCGCTGAAAGAACCCCGCTCACCCCGTCAATCATCGATGCGGGGTTATCCCTTCGAGTCCCCCGTTTTTAAATTGTTTTGAAGCCTTTTTAATATCAATAGGAGGCAACTCTACATAATCCGCTTTTTTTTCAAGGTCCTTTGCTTCTTGGGCCGAATCCACCTTTTTTGCGGCCTCGCGCAGCATCGGTCCAGCGGAAGCGTCTCCCAGGATGATCATACAATCGGCGGCAGCGGCCCGAAGTTCAGGATCTGGATCGACTAGATATGGCTGAATCACAGGAAGTTGCGCCTTATCGTAGGTGACTGCTGCATCGTGCATCTGATCAATCGCCACCTCTCTGGCTTGCACGATCGCGGCTGCGGCCTCGGGGCTCGCGGGCGGGGGCGTCACCTTCGGCGCGGCTGGAAGTTTTGGCTTTTCTGTCGGAGCTATCGTCCGGTGTTTTGCTAAATGCGTCTCTAGGTTCGGCGGGCTCTTCGATGCGCCTCGGGAAAATGAATACCAACCCACGTAGATGGCAGCAATTAACAAAAGGCCCACTGCCAAACTACTTTTTGAAGTCTTCATCATGGGCTAACTTTACGGTAAGGTCCAAAAGCAAAACAATAAAAAACCATCAACACCGGAGCGTTGATGGTATGAATTATTGATTTAGAAAAATCAAGCTTACAAAGTGATCGAAATGGATTTACCTGCCGTCGCCGTAATCCAGCCTTCGATGATGGAATCACCACCATCTGAGTAATCGGAATCATCGAAATTAAAACCGACCGCTGCGGCACCCTGTCCAGAATTGGAGCCACGGAGAACACCGAGAATGCTCGAGAAGCTGAAAGCTCCCAATGTGTCTAGCCCGTCCTTAAAAGTGCCGTTACCGATAAAGAGTCCTTCGGTTTCGAAATTGTAACCGGCGAGCTGATCAGTGCTGATTGAAGCGAAGCCCTTGAAGGAATACGAGCCCGAGGTAGTGGTGGAATTCGGGGAGAACTTAGTGACATTCTTGCCGTTATACGCGTCAAGGCTATTTTCAGCACTTACCTGAAGATAGTTGGAAATATTGATAGGAGCGGCACCCTTTTTGGTGATGAACGATTGTTGGAGTTTACCATCGGAGCTAATGATGCTAATCGTCCAGCCGGAAATGCCACCTGGAGGAAGAACATGTTTTGTGTCAAGAAGCAACAAAAGCTCTTTGTTGGAAAGCTTACGAGTTTCGATAGCAGCTTGGAAACTTTCGGTGACCGTGCCAGGAGGTGTTCCATTTGTTGTGTACTTTTCGCTGCCTTGGCTAGCAAGTGTCAGGGCGAGAGTGGCCTTATGTTCAAGCGTTGGAGGGGCGAGGATCGGTTGAGCTTCCACCGCTGAGGCAGTAAGAGCGAATCCTGCGAGAGCCATCGATAATTTGGATACTGAATCGGAGGAAAGTCACACCGATATGCCGAAATACTAACTGCAGCCCAAATTTCTGTCAAACCAAAAAAAAGCCTATTGTGCAAAAAAACTGGGCTTCGCTGCGAAAATTTCAGGATACAAAATCGTCATAAATTTCCCTTCATGCAGACGATTCTCAAATGAATTCGTCCTTCCCTGATTCCTCTTCATATTGGCTCTTCCAAAAGGACTAGGTGTGTTCAAGATGATCCTCCGAATGTCCCACCGCACTTCTCCGGTTGATCTCGCAGGCATGCCGCCGGGCATCCCTTATATCATTGGCAACGAGGCTGCCGAGCGATTTTCCTTTTACGGGATGCGGACCATCCTCGTCGTTTTCATGGCGCAATATTTGGCGCTCATGGATGGCCACGGCGGCCGTCCCATGAGTGGCACGCAGGCGGTGGAATATTATCACCAATTCGCCAGCTGGGTTTACTTCACGCCTCTCGCAGGAGCCTTGATCGCAGATATTTTCCTCGGAAAATATCGGACCATCCTTTGGCTTTCCATTGTTTATTGCTTCGGCCACGGGGCGCTTGCGTGCATGGGCTCATTTGGGAATTCAAAGGGCTGGTTGTTAGCTGGACTGCTTCTCATTTGCATCGGTTCCGGTGGGATCAAGCCATGCGTCTCGGCCCACGTCGGTGATCAGTTCGGGAAACGAAACTATCAACTGATCCCACGGATCTACAATTGGTTCTATTTCTCGATCAATTTTGGTTCTTTCTTCTCTACACTTCTCACGCCGTGGTTATTAGAACATTATGGTCCACACTGGGCCTTTGGCGTGCCCGGCGTGCTGATGGCCATCGCGACCTTCATGTTTTGGTTAGGGAGGCATCGCTTCGTCCATATCCCGCCATCGGGACTCGGGTTTTTCCGGGAGGTGTTTTCTCGTGAGGGGATGATCGCGTTAGGGAAACTCGCGCCTTTGTTCGTTTTCATCGCGGTTTTCTGGTCCCTCTATGATCAGACGGGATCCTCGTGGGTGTTGCAGGCGGAGCAGATGGATTTGAAATTCATGGGGATTACTTGGCTGGAATCCCAGGTCCAAGCAGTCAATCCGATTCTCATTCTTGTCTTCATCCCGCTGTTCACCTTTATCATCTATCCGGCGATCGACCGCTCCTTTCCACTCACGCCCATGCGTAAAATCGGAATTGGCATGGCGCTCATGGCGGTATCCTTCGGCCTAACAACACTTATTCAAACTTGGATCGATGCCGGCCAGCGCCCGTCGATCGGCTGGCAGATCCTCGCCTTCGTGCTGATCACCGCATCAGAGGTGATGGTTTCCATCGTGGGCTTGGAATTCGCCTACACCCAGGCCCCCAAAGCCATGAAATCTTGGGTCATGTCCTTGTTCTGGCTCTCCGTCTGGGGCGGCAATCAATTCACCGCGCAGGTGAATCATTCCATCGCCATCGCGTCTCCGGCGGAGGAGCAGTTCGAACAGGCCACCCGTAAACTTCCTCCTGATTGGCAGAGCTCGCCGCGGTCGATCGTTCTCCCCGGATATTCCACTTCTCTGGATGATGATGTCATGGCCCGCTGTGAAAACGGCAGACTCGACGGCATCGAAATTCCCGGGCGCGAAGTTTATCTAACTGCTGCTATGAAAATAGAGGCGAATGCGGCTAATAACTTCCCCAATAGTATATCTGGACAAGCTTTGTTAGCCGGGGCCAAAGACCTTTGGGGAAATTCGTTAGCTTATGATCTAATCGATTCCAGTCACGCCCGGATTTCCAGCGCCGGGCCGGACCGCATTCTGAAAACCCAGTGGGATCAGGGCATCCTCTTGGAGAAAATCAATGCCTCCACCAGCCCGGCGCCAGACACCTGGCTGACCCGCCGGAAAGCGGCACTTGGGATTGTGGAAAAAACTTCAAACAGCGGTTTCTCGAGCACGGAGTTCATCGGCGGCCAAACAAAACTCGAAGGTGCGGCTTACTTCCGATTTTTCACGTGGCTGGTGCTGGCGGCCACCATCGTCTTCATTCCTTTTGCTTGGCTATATCGGCCAAAAGCGTATTTGCACGAGTGATTCTTCCCGTAGGTCTTATGGTTCTAATAGGATCTATTTATGCGAGACCCTTCATCACCGCCGCAGATAGCAGTTTCCCATCCGCCCGGCCTTCCGCGAGCTCTTGGGAACGTTTCATGACTTTCCCCATGTCCGCTTTGCTGGTGGCACCAGTATCCGCCACCGCTTGTTCGATTATCGCTAACAACTCATCCTCGGTGAGCGCGGCAGGCAGATAACGTGAGAGAATTTCGATTTCTGCCTTCTCACTGGCAGCGAGTTCTGGGCGACCCGCTTTTTCAAACTGCTCGATCGAGTCCACCCGCTGTTTGATTTGCTTCCTAACAACAGCCATGACTTCCGCCTCCTCCAGCACGATGCTCAAATTCCCCTTTTCGATGGCAGCATTCATCATCGCACTCTTCAGCGCGCGCAGGGCGTTCAGCGCGATGCTGTCCTTCGCCCTCATGGCGGTTTTGATGTCTTCAGGAAGTTGGGTGGCGGTGCTGCTCATGCGGGAGTCGTAGCATGAGTGCGGCTATGGAAAACCAAAAAATAACCCCTAGTTTCTAGCCGTTCAGCTTCGCCAGTGCTTTCGGCAAGAAAATTCCGTCTTTTCTAATCAGCTTTCCATCAAACCAAACTTCGCCGCCGCCGTAGTCCTTCCGTTGGATATTCACCATGTCCCAATGGACTTGCGAGCGGTTACCGTTGTCCGCCTCGTCATAGGCTTGGCCGGGGGTGAAATGGAAGGAGCCGGCAATTTTCTCGTCGAAAAGGATGTCCCGCATCGGCTCGCGGATCACGGGATGGAAACCGAGGGCAAACTCACCGATGTAGCGTGAGCCAGCATCGGTATCGAGGATGCGATTGAGGGCTTTGGTTTTCGCTCCGGCTTCGGCTTTGATGATTTTTCCCTCAGAAAACTCCAAGTGGATCGAGTCGAACGGAATGCCCTGATAGATGGTGGGCGCGTTGTAGGTGATGTGGCCTTCCACCGAGTTTTTGACGGGGGCAGAGAAGACCTCACCATCGGGAATGTTATAGTTTCCGCCGCAGACGATGGCTCCGATGTTTTTGATAGAAAATTTTAAATGGGTGCCGGGGCCTATCAGTTCCACGCGGTCGGTCGCTTCCATGAGTTTCTTCAGCGCATTCATCGCGGGGACGAGCGCCTTGTAATCGAGCAGGCAGACCTTGAAATAAAAATCCTCAAAAGCCTCGGTGCTCATGCCGGCCTGCTGGGCCATGGATGCGCTGGGCCAACGCAGGACACACCATTTGGTTTTTTTTACCCGATGATCTAACACTGGGCGCATGTGTTTCATGGCGAGCTGCATGCGTTCCGCTGGGACATCCGAGGTCTCCGCGATGTTATGGCCGCCGCGGATGGCGATGTAGGCATCCATATCTTTCATCTCCGCGAGCAGATGTTTCGTGAGAACTTCGTATTGCTCATTTTCGGCACCACGGAGCATTTCGCGAGTGAGGCGACCTTGGTGGACGCGAAGGAATGGAAAAGCGCCTTTTGCGCGGGTCTCGCGGATGAGGGCAAGGCCGATGGAATCCGGGACGTCGTGCAAGTCGAGCAGGACTTTCTCGCCTTTTTTGAGGGAAGTGGAATAACGGACGAGTTGGCGGGCAAGAGCGTCGATGCGAGTGTCGTGCATGGGCTGTCTGATAGCGGGGAAAACGAATTTTTCCAAGTGCCAAGTCTGTGGAAGTTCGGAATGGATAGTTGAGATTTAAACCCGACAAGAAATTTCTCTCGCCATTGGAGGCGTGGACTTAGAAGTGCCAAGTGATGAGAACCCCCTAGATTTGCTTAAGAGCATTAGAGGGCGTGAAAACCACATGCTAATGACATTGTTGTCATCTTGCAGAATGTGATTTGCCTGACTGAAAACGTCACGCCAATAATGCGGGATTCGCATGTCGCTACCTCCACCTTCACGCCTAAACCATTTCTTCGAATCATCTGCGGCGCGTGTTCCGCACTCGGCATGTGTGATCACCGAAGCCCGGACATGGACTTATGGCGAAGTGGATGCCGAGGCCAACCGGCTCGCACGGCGCTTGGCCGCGCGGGAGGGAGTCATGCCGTGCCACCGCGTGGGGATAATGCTGAAACCCGGACTCGATGCCTATCTAGCAACACTGGCAATCTTGAAATGTGGGGCCACCTTCGTGCCTTTCGATCCCTCGTTTCCAGACGAACGCGTGGAATTTATCCGGGCGGATGCCGGTGTCTTCTTGTTCTTGGACGAGGTGAGGTTCGCCAATTTGCGCAAAGACCGCGCAGAAGACACTGCGTTACCAGTGCGGCAGGACCAAGACGAGGAGGACCTCGCATACATTATTTACACTTCAGGCACCACGGGCAAACCGAAGGGCGTTGGCATCACCCACTCGAACATCGCGAACTTCCTGCGCGTGGTGCCAGCAATTTACGGCGTCGGATCCTCGGACCGCGTCTATCAGGGAATGACTCCTTCGTTCGATTTTTCGCTGGAAGAGGTGTGGCCCACATGGATCGCCGGAGCCGCGCTGGTGCCCCCACCGAATGGCGAACGCCTTATTGGCGATGAGCTTCACGAATTCCTCAACCAGAGATGCGTGACCATGATGTATGTCGTGCCTACGCTGCTAGCTACGATTTCAGATGAGCTCCCTGATCTGCATACCATCAACGTGGGTGGCGAGGCTTGCCCGCGGGAACTGGTCACGCGATGGAGTAGGCCGGGTCGCCGAATCCTTAACACTTACGGCCCAACGGAAACCACCATCACTGCATCTTGGGCCGAGCTTTCCGCAGATCGGGCTGTGACCATCGGCAAGCCCCTGCCCACCTACAGTATCCGGCTTCTTGACGAGGATTTGAATCCGGTGATTGACGGCGAGGGCGGCGAGATTTGTATCGCGGGTCCAGGGGTCGCGCCCGGCTACATTAACCGCCCAGAAATCACCGCCGAGAAGTTTGTCATGCTGGACGGCCAGCGTTTCTACCGAACCGGGGATCTTGGTCGCTTAGGCGAACATGGCGAGATCGAGTTTCTCGGGCGCATCGACACGCAGGTGAAAATCCGTGGATATCGAATCGAGCTGGGAGAAATCGAAAGCATCCTCACGGATCGCTCACAAGTGAGTAACGCCATCGTAGCTCCTTTCACCGGCGCGGATGGTGTCACAATACTTGTGGGCTACTTGTTGCTCTCGCCAGGTGCCACATTGGACGCCTCGATGCGGCAGGAAATCCTTGAGCAGCTTCAGACAGCGCTACCGGCCTATATGATTCCCGCCCACCTTGAGGTGATGGATTTCTTCCCTATGCTTGCCAGCGGAAAGGCGGATCGTTCCAAGCTGCCACCGCCCGAGTCGCCAAGACTACTTTCCAATATCGGAGAATTCGTTCCGCCCGAGGGCGAGACGGAACTCGCGCTTGCGGCGGCATGGTGTGCCGCTTTCAAATTGGTCGAGGTGTCCGCCACCGCGCACTTCTTCTTTGATTTGGGAGGCGATTCCCTGCTTGTTGCCACGACAGTCTCCCGCCTGCGTCTGCAGCCGCACTTTAAAGGCCTGTCAGTGAGCGAAATTTACAAGCAGCCGACAATTCGGCAGCTAGCGTCGCATTTGGATGCACGGGAGCCCCTCGTGGAAACCGCCACGGAGCGCGAAATCCGACGCGCATCCTGGTGGCAGGTATCGCTCGCCGGGTGCGTTCAAGTCGCCGCAGTATATATCTTACTAATTTTCTTTTCTGAATCCCTAACCGACCTGTTGCATGTGGACCGGATTACTAACTGGATGCTGATGGCGGGCGCATACATCGTCCTAAGCGTCGTCGTCTGGTTGATCATGCCGATCGCAATCAAATGGATTGTGATCGGGAGGTTCAAGCCGGGGCGTTACCCGCTTTGGGGCTCCTACTTTCTCAGATGGTGGATCGTGCGCACCGCATTGAGGTTCGTGCCGATGGAATACTTGGCGGGCACTCCGGTGATGAGGCTCTATCTGAGGATGATGGGGGCGGAAATTGGAGGCGGTTGTTATATCGGATCAAAGAATCTCCTGCTGCCTGACCTTGTATCTGTTGGGGAAGGCGCGCACATCGGCTACAACGTGGATATCTTGGCGCATGAGATCCGCGATGGATGGTTGATACTGGAACCCATCCGGATCGGGGCGGGCTCTTATATCGGGGCCAATTCCGTCGTTTTCCTCGGCTCGAGCGTGGAGGACGGGGCGCTACTCGGCGAACAATCGCTGGTCCCGCGCGGAGGAACGATTGTGGCGGGTGAATACTGGCAGGGCTCGCCCGCACAGCCGATGCCGATGCCGGAAACCCTCAAGCAACTTCACACGCTGGGTCGGCGGCAGGGAGTGCCGCTCACTGCGGGTCCCACCAGCGCCTACCTGCTGAGTGCTGTGGTGCTCTACCTGCTGATGTTTGTGTCCCAAGCGCCATGTGTCGCCTTGATTGAGGGTCCGATGAGGCATCATGACTGGTATGCCGCTCTGGCTTGGCTGATCCCCGGTGCAGTGGCTAACATCCTGTTTTCCTGTGTACTCATCGCGGGCGCGAAGTGGCTGGTGCTGCCACGCATGAAGGAAGGGGTCTATCCGGTGCACTCCGTGATCGCTTGGCGGAAATGGTTTAGTGACAAATTGGTAAGTAGTAGCCTCGATGTAATCTACAGCGTTTATGCGACGATTTACACGAAATATTGGCTGCGCGCTCTCGGTGTGAAAACTGGCAAGGGCAGCGAAATCAGCACGTTGAATTACTTCGATCCCAACATGCTGTCATTGGCTCCATATAGTTTTATCGCGGATCAGGCGACGCTGGGCGCGGCGGTATTTCACCAAGGCTGGTTCGCAGTCCGCGAAACCCGTGTGGAGTCCCGCGCCTTCGTCGGCAACTGCGCCCATCAATCGCTCGGTTGCCACCTCGAGGCGGGATCACTTCTGGGCGTGTTGTCCCACAAGCACGGCGAGCCGCTATCCGTGGACAGCTCGTGGCTCGGCTCGCCTGCACTGCACCTTCAGAGACGCGAGGTGGTGAAGGGCTATGATGATGCGGTGCTTTACACCCCGCCTTTCCGGATCGTGTGTCTGAGATATGCGATCGAGTTTTTCCGCATCACGATTCCGCAGATGGTTCTATCGGTCGCTTTCGTGGCCACGCTAATGTTACAGCAGAATCTATCAGACTCATTACCGGTCACACTTGCGCTGGTGCTTTCGCCGCTCTGTTTCCTTGGAGTTGGCATGGCAATGACTCTCTTTGCGGCGATGATGAAATGGCTCCTTGTGGGCAGGTATCGGCCGCGTATGGCTCCACTGTGGTCATTGTTTGTATGGCGCAGTGAAATGGCCACCATGATTTACGAAAACATCTCGCTTCCGCTGTTGCTGAACTGGTTTACTGGCTCGCCCGTTTTTAACATGCTGCTGCGTTTGTTTGGCTGCCAAATCGGCAAACGAGTCTATTGCGATACGACTTATGTGACGGAATTTGATCTCATACACATCGGCGACCATACGGCCTTAGCCGAGAATGTTAGCTTACAGACCCATTTGTTCGAGGACCGGATCATGAAACTTTCGCATGTTCGCGTGGGAGAAGGCAGCGTCATCGGCCAAAGAGCGGTGGTATTGTATGATACGGATCTTGGCATGGACAGCGTGCTTTCGCCGCTCTCGCTGGTAATGAAGGGCGAGAGCTTGCCGGAGAAAACCGTCTGGCGGGGGATTCCGGCTGCCATGCGGGATGATTTGGGAAAGGTGTCTGCCATTACTTTATTGGCATGTATTTGGCTCGGAGCGGAGCACATGCAGGCGGCATTGGTCGAGACAGGAGTTGAATCCGATTTCGGCGTGGCAACGCACGAAATATTCTCGTCATTGAGCGCCATACAGGACCATCCTTTGGGTTCGCGTTGGCATCTCCTCGCCGGATTGATTGCCGAGCGCCATGACTTCGGCGGAGGTGAGGCTAGGGAGCCAAAGACATTGCAATTTGTAGCAATCGATATTGGATTGGAATACCGTACTGGCGATGATGATATGTTTTTGCTCGATTTGCGACCCGGCTTTTACGGAGGAGGTGCGGCTACGGGTGAGGCGGCCCCGAAAATCCGACCACTCAATGGCTAAACTAAGCTATGGTGGAGAGATGCAGCGGATTGATAGGAGATCATGGATGTTGGTTCAAGGGTGAAGTAGCGAGGGACTCGAATTTGGGCTGATGGAGCGTAGGG
>JANYEC010000036.1 GCA_025363295.1 Akkermansiaceae bacterium | reverse complement strand
GCGCTACGCGGGCCTTGAATTCGGGGTCGTGTCTTCTTCGTTTGCCTTTCATTTTGTGTGTGTTCGGTTCGGTTTAAATGCCGTTCCCACACACCACAATCATAGCTTAGCCACTGGCCCGATTTTCTGGGTCCGCCTCACAACTCAGCTTCCGGACCATCCTTAACGACACGATTTCTCAGACAAATGAGTTTAGGAGACTTCAAAACTGATCCCTAGGCCCGATTATTATCGGGGGTTTCACCCCATATGCGTATCAATTTAAATGGCCTATTAATTTAAAATCTGATCGTGCGTATCAATCAAGATGCACATTCTTAGGTTATGATAAATCAAATTAAATAAAAAAATCGATGAAAACTACAATCAAAATATCAGTCGTTGCCGCTTGTCTTGGATTAAGCAATTTGGGCTATGCAGAGGAAAAGTCCGCGAATGAAAGTAGGGGGACTGTGGGTGAAATGAAAAAAGAAGAACCCATGATGGACCACGTGATGATGATGAACGGCAAAATGATGGTTATGAAGGACGGGAAGTCGATGGCCATGGATAAAGAAATGACCATGGGTAACGGTACTAAGGTCATGGTGAATGGTAAAGTCGTCATGAAAGACGGTAAGGAAATGATGATGAAAGACGGTGATATGATGGGAATGAATGGCAAAATGCTGGAAGGGAACTGCGTCATGATGAAAGACGGGAAAATGATGGAGATGAAAAATGGCAAGCGCATGATGATGGATCAAGATATGACGATGGAGAATGGTACGAAAGTCATGAAGAATGGAAAAGTCATGATGAAAGACGGCAAAGAAATGATGATGATGGAAGGCGATATGATCTCGATGGACGGAGAATTGATGAAAGCTCCAAAGATGGGTCCGGCCAGTAAACAATAAACGAATCAGATTAACAGGACCCAAAAGCCGATGCCGGAGGGTATCGGCTTTTTCGTATAGTATGAGGTTGCTTTATTTGGCAATTTTAGTATGCGCACTTCATGGATCATTACTCTATCTCAATTTAGTGGGTACGCATTGTGGGAGAATGTTGCTTGGAGACTTCTCTCTTTCTATTCCCTCCTGCGCGATCAGAGAAAAATCACCTACGTTTCGGTTAAAATGTGAACCAGTCTGGAGATGATCACACCAATAATAAATATGCTAACAGGTTCTTGATTTGTGCGCCCTGACGGTGGCAGCTCAGGAGGCTTCGTGGGCCGTTACTGGAAATTTTGTCCCGAGAATGCCCAATAAGGGCCTAGGGCGAGACGCTTCCGCTACGATGGCGTCGCTTCTCCCTTGCCCATCGGCGCAGGGACCACTAAGTTCCAAGCCCATGCCGATGAGCACCAAACCTGTATTTCTCTACGACACGACCTTGCGCGATGGCACGCAAGGAGAAGGCTTCCAACTTTCCGGCCTCGACAAGCTGCGCATTGCCGAGCGCTTGGATGAATTCGGGATCGACTACATCGAAGGTGGCTGGCCGGGCTCGAACCCGAAAGACATTGAGTTTTTCAGGGAGGCTAAAAAGCTCAAACTCAGTCACGCGAAGCTCGCTGCTTTCGGCTCCACGCGACGTGCAGACGTAGCGGTGGAAGAGGACCCACAAGTGCGGCTCCTGCTAGAAGCGGAGACGCCGGTGTTGACGATTTTCGGAAAAAGCTGGGAACTGCAAGTCACCGAAGTTCTCCGCACGACTGTGAAGGAAAACCAGTCGATGATCCGCGAGACGGTTGCCTATCTGGTAAAACATGGCCGCGAGGTCATGTATGATGCGGAGCATTTTTTCGATGGTTACAAGGACTCGCCCGAGCATGCACTGGCGACTCTCGAAGCGGCCGCCCAAGGTGGCGCGGCCTGCCTAGTGTTGTGCGATACGAATGGCGGCACGCTGCCTTCCGAGATTACGAAAATCTGCGCGGCGGTGAGAGATCGCCTGCCTAACACACCGATGGGCATTCACACTCATAACGATTGCGAACTGGCGGTAGCCAATGCCTACGCCGCCGTTCTAGCAGGTGCGGTGCAAGTCCAAGGCACAATCAATGGTTATGGGGAACGCACGGGTAATTGTAATCTCGTTTCCGTGATTCCGATGCTCCAGCTCAAGATGAAGATGCCGGTGGTTCCGCAGTTAGAGAAACTGCGGGAGCTCTCCTATTTCGTGGATGATGTTTCCAATAACCCTCACTTCGCCCGCGCGGCTTTTGTCGGACGGACAGCCTTCGCGCACAAGGGCGGCATGCATGTGAATGCGGTGCAAAAGTTGGCCCGCAGCTACGAGCACATTGTCCCGGGTAGCGTGGGCAACGAGCAGAACATCCTCGTTTCCGAACTCAGTGGCCAATCGAACATTTTGATAAAGGCGCAAGAGTTAGGAATCCCGTTAGAGAAAGGATCACCCGAAGCCGGTGCGATTCTCCGCCGGGTGAAGGAACTGGAAAACGAAGGTTACTCCTACGAAGCTGCGGGTGGGTCGTTAGAAATTCTGATCCGCCGCGAGCTGGGAATCTATTTGAAAAATTTCGACATCACCGAATACCACACCAGTTTCCGCAAATACCGCGATGGGCATCCCCCGGTTTGTGAGGCAACGGTGAAACTCTCAGTGAATGGCCAGCCCGAGCTCACCGTGGCAGAAGGCCACGGGGTGGTGAACTCGCTGGACCTTGCGCTACGTAAAGCGATGCTGCCATTTTTTCCGGAGATTGCGGGCGTTTCACTGGTCGATTACAAGGTCCGGATTCTCGACGGCCACGAAGCCACCGCCGCCAAAACGCGTGTGCTCATCGTCTCCACCGATGGTGAAATCAACTGGGGCACAGTAGGGGTTTCAGACAACATCATCGAGGCTAGTTGGCTGGCGCTAGTAGATGGAATCGACTTGTTCCTCCAGAGGAAAAAACCCCCAGCGAAGTGAGGCCTCCGGGCTCGCTGACTCCCCTCTCAACTCACCGGCCCATCCAGCCACCATCGACGACGAGGATCTCGCCGTGGACGTAGCGCGATGCCTCACTGGCGAGAAAAACGACCGGACCTTTGAAGTCATCCGCCACGCCCCAACGGCCTGCTGGAATGCGACCTAGGATCTGCTGACTGCGGACAGGATCATCGCGCAGAGCCTCGGTATTGTCCGTGGAAATGTAGCCCGGAGCGATTGCGTTTACGTTCACGCCTTTTGACGCCCATTCGTTAGAAAGAGCCTTGGTGAGCTGACCGATGCCGCCTTTCGATGCCGCATAGCCGGGCACCGTTAGGCCGCCTTGAAACGTAAGTAGTGAGGCGGTAAAGATGATTTTCCCACTTCCACGCTCGACCATTTTTGCACCGATGTCGCGACTGAGGAGGAATTGCGCGTTGAGGTTCACTTCGATGACTTCGAACCAAAACTCGTCCGAATGCTCGGCGGCGGGCTGGCGTTTGATGGTGCCGGCGTTATTGATAAGAATGTCAGGAACCCCTTGCTCAGCCATGACACGGGCCGCGAAGGCTTTAACATTCTCACGCTGGGTAAAGTCACACTGATGGGCAGTGAAAGTGCGGCCAAGAGCGGTGACTGCTTTTTCGATGGCACTGCCACTGAGTTCAAGATTGGCACTAACACCAATAATGTTAGCACCCGCTTCTGCTAGGCCCTGGGCCATGGCGAAGCCAATGCCGCGCTTACAGCCAGTGACGAGAGCGGTTTTTCCGGTGAGGTTAAACATGTATTAATGGTTGAGAGTTGAGGGTTGATAGAAAAGAGAAATATGTATGGAGACAGTAGAGGAGATTTCTTTCCATCAACTATAAACCATCCACTTTTTCACCGCAGTTCCGCGATTTCGACGCGATCCATGTCAGTGAATGCTTGATTTTCCCCACCCATCGCCCAACAGAAACGATAGCTTGCAGTGCCGCAGCCAGTATGAATGGACCATGGCGGGGAAAGCACGACTTGTTTATCAGCGACCCACAGCGGGCGTGTTTCCTGCGGCTCCCCCATCATGTGGAGGACTCGGTGAGCAGGGGGGACATCAAAATAACAATAGACCTCGCTACGACGGTCGTGGGTGTGGCAAGGCATCGTGTTCCAAATACTGCCGGTTTTAAATTCCGTGAAGCCCATGACTAACTGGCAGCTCTTGATGCCATTTTCGTGGATGTATTGGAAAATGGTGCGCTCATTGCACTCATCCTTGCTGCCTAGTTCCACGCGGTTCGCATCGGCGCGGGTAGCCTTGGCCGTCGGATAGGCCACGTGGGCGGGGTAGCTCACAAGATAGAAAACAGCAGGATCGGCGGCACTGCTGCTGTTAAAAGAAATTTCCTTGCTGCCGCGGCCGATGTACAGGCAGTCGTGAGAGCCCATTTCATAGCTGGTGCCATCGACGGTGACGCTTCCCGGGCTGCCGAAATTGAGAATGCCGAGTTCGCGGCGTTGGCAAAAGAAATCAGCTTTGAGTGCATCGTCGTTGCCGAGTTCGAGCCCCCCCGAGATGGGGATCACGCTGCCTACGATGGCGCGATCAAGGTCAGTGTAAACGAGGCAGACTTCGCCTGTTACAAAAAGGTCTTCGAGCAGGAAAGAAGCGCGGAGTTCGTCCGTATCGAGGACGGCAGCTTCTCGGGGCGATGGCATGAGTCGAGTTTCCATGATAATGAATTGTGGCAATGCGATAGGGAAATTACACGGTGAAGTCCGTGAAATTTCTCTTATCCGTCGCCCCTCTATTCTTCATTCGACTCAACCAATGGCAATCGGAATCTTAATTTCTCTGGAGACACAACTATTTCAGGGACATGGCGCTTTCTAAAACCAGCCCCGACTTTCTATTTCCGTGCCAGATGATTTTGCATCGGAAAATGACCTTGTGGCTTCCCGCACTTATCGCTCAGAGCCACCTCCGTTGGTGGAGGGTTGGTCTAATGGAACTGAGAAAATCGCCCCCAGGACATCTTCGAACACAGCCGCGTATTTGCTCAGCGAGTGATGACTGCCGGATCGTGTGTTCATTTTATGCGCTAGGGGATTTTCCGATCACCACTTGCAGTAAGTGAATCATCGCCTGTGCGGCTTGTTTCCCGGTTTCAAGAACCTCGTGGTGATCCAGATGCGCGGGGGTGATTCCGGCAGCCCAGTTCGTCAGGCAGGAAAACGCGGCGACTTTCATGCCAAGCGAGCGGGCTTGGATGGTTTCCAAAACGGTGCTCATTCCCACGGCGTCGGCGCCGAGAGTGCGGAGCATGCGGATTTCTGCTGGGGTTTCGTATTGGGGGCCGCGCAGACTGGCATAGACGCCTTCATGCAATGGCATCCCTGCGGCAACTGCGGCCGCGCGGAATTGATCGCGCCACGCAGCATCGTAAGCGACGGACATGTCCACGAAGTCCGCGCCTTCGAGCGGAGAGGTGCCAGTGAGATTGAGGTGGTCACTGAGCATCATCCAGGTGCCGGGTGGGAATTCAGGGTGCAGCGTGCCGGCGGCGTTCGTGAGGATGATTTCCTTACATCCTTGGGCGGCGATCCAACGCACGCCTGCCGTGGCGAGTCGTGGCGAATGGCCTTCGTACAGATGGACGCGGCCTTTCATCAAAACGACCGATGTCTCGCCCAATTTCCCAAAGAGAAATTTCCCCGCATGTCCTGGCACTGACGACGCGGGCAAGCCAGCCTCGGCAAACGACACCTCGCGCTCAACGACCACAGCATCTGCCAGCGGTCCCAATCCAGATCCTAACACGATTCCGATCATGGGAGGACGATAACGGCTTCGCAGAAAGATGGAATCGAAAACAGCTCCACAAGCCAACCATAAGCCTTGGTCGTGCCAAACTTTAGAATTTTAAAATATGAACGGTTCCTCGACGATTGACTCCCTAGGACTCGTGAATCCCAGACTTACCGGACTGGCAACTTGCCTCGTTCCGGTTCGATTTGTTTTTCACTTCGTCATTTCACGGGAAAAAATCGAAATTCGGTAATGAATGCGACACGTCCCCTACGATGTCGGAGCACGCATGCAGATTTTGTAATTTCTCCACAAGCAATGATGAGAAGGCAACAGGCTCAGAGTCAGGACGAAGCGAGGGGCGTGTTGCAAACCTCATTCCGAAAGTTCTCACAAAAAGAGCCTTGGCAAAAAATGCGCGGAGATTAGTATGGCGCTTTAGAAAGGGACGTTAATCAACCTTGCATAGCACTCAAAATGAAAATGCACATCCACACTCCAGTTTGCATTTTTGCTGCTATTCTTTCTCAGGTGGCGACAGCCGATGCCTATGACCTAACCGGCACATGGCATGTGGCGGGCTTTGATTTGCCTACAGGTATCACGTTGAATAAAAATGCTCAAGGTGTGGTGACGGGATTAAGCGGTGGCTCGGATTCATTCCATGTCTCGGATGGTTTCCTTACCATTGATGCCGCAGGAGCTGTCAGTGGAGCTGTCGAGGGACCGATCACAGGCACGGCCACGGTGAGTGCGGATGGTATCGTCAACCTAGCTCTCTTGACTCCAGAACCAGTAAATTTCTCATTACCGATGACGACAAAATCCGATCTAATGGCGACGTCTCATAGTGAAGGCGGGGCCCAAGAGTTGCTGCTCCTGGCGAAAGCACCCACAGATGCGCTGCCTGCGGATATCGAAGGGAGTTGGTGGGTAATGGAGATTCAAACACCCGCAACGTTGGGCTTAAAATACAATGGGAACCACGAATTGATAGAAATCAACGGAACTAACGATTTCAAACAGAGCAAAGGCACAGTGGTGATCGATTCCAGTGGAAATTATAACTATAATACTGAAGAAGATACGGGAGCAATGTCAGTGAATTCTGGTGGTATTGTGACGATAACATCGGCCTCACTTTCGAACCCCGTGCAGCATTTTTACCTAAACGCCAGCAAGGACGTGATGATACGCGCCAGTGGTAATTCACAGGATAATCAGTTGACGGTGTTGGTGAAGAAACATGAGGTTCACAACTGGGAAGCGGCGGGTAAATGGGCGACGGCAAGCCTCAACTATTGGGATCATCTTTATGTCAGTAAAGATAATCTGGGTCGTATCATCAATATCGATGGATTGGATGGGTTCAAGCATTTCAATGGGACTGTAAACTGCATGTTAGACAGCAGTGTGAACGGTGTTATGGAAACTCCCTTCTCAGGATACACGACGGGGGCCATCGACGGCACCTTCGCGATTTATCATGGTGAGCCTGCTCCTTTCAACGCGGCCATGAGCGCGAGTGGAGATTTTTTTGTCGGAGTGGGAACTCCGGGTAACGATGTGGAAGTATTAGTGGCGATTCGTTCGGTACGTCCGTTGGATTTAGCGATGGTGAATAGTGCTGTCCTTTGGGTGCCGGGTGACGGACGGTTTCTCGAGCAATCCGCATCACTGACTGGTTGGCTGCCTGTTGCCAGTTCAGGAACCACCAGCTCCTACTCACCGAGCACCGCCACAGACGGCTCGCAGCATTTTTATCGTCTCAAGAAGTCGCCCTGAATTTTTGGTTTTTTCGCGAGTGGCAGTCCTCGGACTCTTTAGGCTCTCTTCAAGGTCCGTCCCAAATAACAGACATTAACTCGCGACTCCACTTGGTATTGCAGTTCTTCATGGCAAGACCTTTGCGATATGAAGCGGCGGGTGCGGTGTATCATATGATGGCACGTGAGGATTGCGGGAAGAATGACTTTGAGGACGACAAGGATCGTTTTGCGTGGGTTGACCTGCTAGAGAGGGCAAATGGGCGTTTCGGTTGGCGGGTGCATACGTGGGTGCTCATGGGGAATCATTTTCATCTCTTGTTGGAAACTCCCGAACCGAATCTGGTGGCGGGATGAAGTGGCTGCTAGGAGTTTGTTCACAAGGTTGGAATCGGCGGAGGGGGCGACATGGACATGTGCTTCAGCGAAAGGGTATTAAGTTGGTTCAAAGCAGTGGTGGGGGCGGACCGGAAAAAAAGCAGCTTGGGAGGTGGAGCAGCAAAAGCACGCGATAAAGCTGAGGCGGAAAGAATCATTTTGGTGGCACTGGCGGTTTTGGTTAGAGGTTGCATAGCGATTTAATCATTCGCCCCCACCCCCCCCCCCGACTTTGGCTAACAACCCTCATCATGTCACAAGTTTTCAGGTAAACTGTCTCATTTCAGTCATCTTTCGAGGTTTACGGTATTTCCACGGGGTGGGTTTAAGCGCCATGGTGGAAGGCTGCAAAGTCCGATGCAACCGCGGCGAACTGATTGGGGAGTCGTGACCTTACTGGCCCGAACTTCGGGCGAGTTAGAAAGGAGGGACAAGAATGTTCCTGTTCCTTATTTCTGCATCAGGGCTTCGATTTCGTCAGCTTCGATCGGGATGTTTCGCATGAGATCGAAATTGCTATCCTTGCATATGACCACGTCGTTCTCAATCCTAACACCTATCGCTTCCTCGCGAATATAGATGCCGGGCTCGATGGTGAAGACCATGCCTTCCGCGAACGGTTCGTGCGGCGGAGAGACGTCGTGCACGTCGAGACCGAGGTGGTGGGATGTGCCGTGCATGAAATACTTTTTCACCAGCGCCTTGTCAGAGCCTTGCGCCCTCGCTTCCTTGGCAGTGAATAGCCCGAGTCCGACTAACTCACGCTCCATCAGTTCGATGACTTGTTTCTGATATTCCATCGGTGTGTTGCCGGGGCGTAGAATCCCATTTGCACCTCGGAAGACTCGGAGAACCGCATCGTAAACTTCGCGTTGGCGCTGCGTGAATTTCCCGTTCACTGGCACCGTGCGAGTGAGATCGGAGGCCCAGCCGGCATATTCGGCGGCGACGTCCAAAAGCACAAGGTCGCCGTCCTGACAGACCTGATCATTCTCCACGTAATGCAGGACGCAGGCGTTTTTTCCCGCACCAATGATCGGCGGATAGGCGAATCCCCGCGAGCCACGGCGGACGAACTCGTGCAGCAGTTCCGCTTCGATCTCCCACTCGCCGACGCCCGGCTTGATAAATCCTAACAGCCTTCGGAAACCTGCTTCCGTGATGTCGCAGGCCCGTTGCATGATCTTGATCTCCTCTTTATCTTTGATGACTCGCAGTCGATGCAGCAAGGGGGCGAGCCGCTCATAGCGATGCAGTGGATAGCGGGCCTGACAGTCCTTGATAAACCGTGCGTTGCGGGTCTCCACAACAACACTCGCGCGGAGGTGCTCATTCGTAGTTAGATAGATATTTTCTACCTGCGTTGCCATGCGGTGGAGGAAAGTGTCAAACGAATGCGTCCATTCGATGCGCTCGATTCCCGTCAAGAAGCGGGCCTTTTCCTTCGTCAGTTTTTCACCCTCCCAAATCGCAATCAATTCGCTCGTTTCCTTCACAAAGAGAATTTCACGTTCCTTGGGATCGACTGCATCCGGCATCAGAATGAGCGTGGTATCCTCCTGATCGACTCCCGTTAGATAGAAGAGTTCGCTGTTTTGCTTAAAGGGCAGCGAGCCATCTGCATTCGTCGGATAGACGTCATTCGCATGAAGAATGACCATGCTTTTCGGCTTGAGCATCGCCCGCAGATTGGCGCGGTTGCGGATCAAGAAGTCTGGGCAGATCGGTTCGTATCGCACGTCCCGACTTGACGTGATCCGCCCTCACAAGGCAACCCGGATTTTCATGAACTCACTCCGCGCCGTTACCCGGCTTGAGCCAGTAGAGCACCGCCATTCTAACAGCAATCCCGTTTTCGACTTGGTCGTTGATGAGGCTACGCTCGTAGTCCATGACAGCGTCACAGAGTTCCACTCCACGGTTCACAGGGCCGGGGTGCATCAGGTAGAGACCGCGGTCGCGGATATCGGCGAGGCGCGCATCCGTAATGCCGTAGAGGCGGTGATATTCGCGCAGGCTGGGAAAAAACTGCGCGTCTTGGCGCTCCATTTGGACGCGGAGCAGATAGACGAAATCTGGTTTCCACGCCATGGCCTCTTTGTAGTCCGTGAAGCGACGGATGCCTTCCGGGCCAGTCATTGGCACAAGTGACCCCGGACCGAGGAATGCCACATCGACCCCAATTTTTTTCAAGATCGTGCTGGTAGATCGGGCGACGCGCGAGTGCAGGATGTCCCCGATGATAAGAACCCGCTTGCCCGTGGGATCGGGAAATTTCTCCTTAATGGTAAATGCATCTAGCAGAGCCTGAGTAGGATGCGCATGAGAACCATCGCCTGCATTAATAACGGATGCTTTCGTCTGCCGGGCGATCATGCTTGGCAGACCAGAGCGACTGTGGCGGACGATAATATAATCCGTGCGCATGGCTTGGAGTGTTTCTACCGTTTCTCTAACGGATTCCCCTTTGGTGATCGACGATTGCGCGACATCGAAATTCGTGACATCTGCGGAGAGGCGTTTCGCCGCAACTTCGAACGACGAATGGGTGCGGGTGCTGGGTTCATAAAAAAGCGTGAGCACAGATTTCCCCTTGAGCGCGGGCACTTTTTTCACCGAACGGGTGAAGAGTTCCTTGAACGGGATGGATTGATCGAGAAGATGTTCGATTTCCTCGCGAGAGAGGGAGATGATGTCGAGTAGGTCTTTACGTGCCATGCCGGAGTTGGGGAAAATAATAGAGTGCGCCAAAGACGATCACAAACAGAGCGATCACCGAAATGAATGCTGCATGATGGCGCGAGAAGGGCTTTTTGAAAAAAATGAAACCGGCGATGATGAGGGCGACCGCAACGCACGCTGAAGTGTAGCTGATAGGGAGCTCGTAAAAATAATAACAGACCCCGCCGCCGATGGCGAAAAGGTAGCCCGGAATCAGGAGGGCGAGGTGTGCCGTGACCGCTGCAAACGGAACGGTAGGAGCCTGCATCGCGAGCGCCGCTTGCTTGCGCATTTGGTTCAACTCTTGGGCGTTGTGCCGGTGGACGGGTAAGTTAGAATCCGCCGGTGGGCTGTGAATAGCAGATGAAGTTAGAGGGACTTGCTCGGATTTCCGCAGCGAACGAACGATTTTCGCAGGGTGACTAACAGGCGCGGCAGGTGGTAATGAGGGCTGAGCGACTTCATCATCCGTTAGATCATGGAGAGGCAGCACCGGAATGCGCTCGGAGCGTTTTAAAGACCGAACAGGCCGCACGTGATGCTGAGGCGCAATCGGGAGTGGGGCAATCAAGGCACCTGAATTAAACGCAGAGATAGGTGCTTGAACAACGGGTGTTTCCTCTGGGGGATTTTCCGCTGCGAGGGAGGCGTGGCTGGCACCCAAGGCATCTAACAAAGGCAAATCTTCCACGACCGGAGCTTGGCCGGGAATGCCGAGAGTTTCGCGGAGTTTCGCGATTTCCCCGGCGGATTTCTTGCGCTGCGGCAGAAGGCTCATGGTTTTTCTTTCTCAACGACCTGGATCTGGTCCATTCCATCTGTCCCCTCGAGGGAAACCAATACATGGTCGAGGCGGCAGGTGTCGAGGACGATACCGACATAATCTGGCTGGATCGGCATTTCGCGGTGTCCGCGGTCGATGAGCACCGCGAGCTCGACCTTCGCCGGGCGTCCATAATCGGAAAGTGCATCGAGCGCAGCACGGATCGTCCGGCCGGTGAAGAGCACGTCATCGACAAGGATGATATGGGCACCCTCCACGGGAAACGAGATCTGACTTTCTTGGATCGACGGGTTCTCGCGAAGATGCTCAAAATCATCCCGATAGAGAGAAATATCGAGCACGCCGAAAGACAGCTCGCGATCCTCCGAAGAGAGCAGCGTGAGCACTCGCTCCGCCACTTCATCGCCCCGACTGCGAATTCCGACGAGGGCGATGGGTTGATCCGGATTCTTTTCGCGAATTGCCACGGCGAGGCGTTCCACACCGGCGGCGATGTCTTCGGCAGTTAGAGTGCGTTTCATAAAGGTGTTAGTCAAAATTAAGAATGCCAATATCGCGGCGGCGTTGGAGCCCATCGAACTGAATAAAATCCACTGCGGCGTGCGCTTTGATCACCGCTTCCTCACGGGTGCCGCCACCGGAAACGACGGCGAGCACGCGCCCACCGTTAGTTTCCCAATTACCCTCGCTGGTGGCTCGGGTTCCCGAATGATAGACGCGCGCATTGGTGATTTTATCGATACCGGAAATGCGGTCGCCGTTGCGCGAAGTTTCTGGATATCCCGCAGAAGCGAGGATCACGCAAACGCTCCAACCATCGTCGAAGCTGATGAGATCCTTGTTGAGCACGCCATTGGCACCTGCGAGGCAAAACCCTGCCAAATCACCTCTAACAAGCGGCATCACCGCTTGGCACTCGGGATCGCCAAAGCGGCAGTTATATTCTATCACCTGCGGCCCCGTCGGCGTGAGCATGATGCCAAAATAAAGGAATCCCCGATACGGCAAAGACTCGCAACGCAGGCCCGCCACCGTCTGCTGGACGATTTGTTTTTCAATCACTTCGAGGATGTCTTGTGAGACAAGCTGGCGGCTAGCGACTGCGCCCATGCCCCCTGTGTTAGGACCGACGTCACCATCACCCGCGCGCTTGTAGTCGCGAGCCGGGGTGAAAATGAGATATTGGTCATCGATGATCGCGGCAAAAACGGAGACTTCGGGGCCCGTGAGGCATTGCTCGACCAATACACGTCCCGAGCCAAAACGACGTTTAGTGAATACCTCGTCGAGAAACTCTAACGCAGACGTTTCATCCGGGCAAACCGCGACGCCTTTTCCTGCGGCGAGTCCATCGAATTTCAGAACCGTTGGGTATTCGCCACCGATCACCGCGACCGCTTCTTCTAACGTATCGGTCGCGGTGGCGTGTGCCGTCGGGATGGAATTTCGCACGAGGAACTCTTTAGCGAACTCTTTGCTCGCCTCTAACTGTGCGGATTCCTTCGGCGGCCCCCAGCAAGGAATCCCGTTTTTTTCACAAAGATTTGCAAGCCCCTCCCCTTTCACCAAATAGCTTTCCTCGCCCGCCACGCAGAGGTCGATCGCGTTCGATTTCATCCACTCGATCAGCGATTCGAGACCCTCTGCGGCCACGGGTTGTGCGAGTTCAAAAATTGCGTCACTTCCTGGAAAACAAAACACCTCGGGAGTCCCCGGCGACTCCACTAATGCCCTCACCAACGCATGTTCGCGCCCGCCTTTACCTACGACCAAAATTCTCATCCGCCGTTGTTTTCGCGGAAACAGGCGTCAGACTCAACCCTGAATCTTACGCGATCCCGCCGAGCCGCCATTTACCCAAGAATCGACCTTGGTTGTCCACAAATCGAGGCTTCATGCAAGTTTCTTGCAAATTAACCCGAGGTGCAATAAGCTCGGCGCGTGCGCGGCTCGCCCATCATTCGATTTTTCCTCCTCACGCTCGCCCTCGCGGTGGCGGGGGCCGGACTGATGCGCCTGACCGCAGCGCGGGTTGAGGTGAAAATACCGGAACTCCCGGCGATTTCGCACGCAGTCGCAACACAATTTGTTCCCTTTCGGCTACTCCTCTCCGCCCCTGCGGCAATGGTGACACTTGATCCCGGTGGTGCAGGCCCGCCAATCCAGTTGGACAAATCCCCTTTCAACGGAGAGTTGAGAATGGACCCGCAAAACCCGCATCTTTCCCTTGTGGTCCGCTGGAAAAATTCACTAACAGTCGATGAGCATCGCTTTGCCAAACTCACACTTGAAGTACCCGGACAGGAAACTTTCGTCCATGTTTTCGATGCCGCTGGAGACATCGACGAGTTCCTCGAACTCCCCCTCCCTTCCGAAAAATGAGTGGGACCCACCACGACTGCTGCGCCCATCACGGGCACCATCACGAATTGGTGATCGAACATCTATCCGTCTGTTATCGCCGGGTGCTCGCCTTGGAGGATGTTTCCCTCGCGACGTCCTGCGGCAATCGCGTGGCCCTCATTGGCCCTAACGGAGCGGGGAAAAGCACCCTGCTCAAGGCCATCGCCGGACTCGTGCCCCGCTCGTCTGGCACCATCCTCTGGCGGGGCACGGCGGTCAGAAAATGGTCGCGCGAGTTTGCCTATTTGCCCCAGCGCGAGGAGGTGGATTGGTCCTTTCCCATCACCGTGCGCGGCTTAGTGGAAATGGGACGTTACCCGCAAACCGGCTGGTGGAGGAAATTTTCCGAGAAGGACACCGAGGCTGTGAATCATGCAATTGAATCCCTAAATCTCAATGACTTGCAGGATCGCCAAATTCGCGAGCTTTCCGGCGGACAACAACAACGGGCATTCCTCGCCCGTGCATTAGCGCAAGAAGCACATGTGCTTTTGCTCGATGAACCTTTTACCGGACTGGATCGCAACGCCTCGCAGCTTCTCGGAGATTTGCTAGAGAAACTTGCGCGCGAAGGCAGGCTGGTCATCGCCTCCCATCATGATCTTAACACCGTGCCGCGCCTCTTCGATGAAGCACTGGTCCTTGCCACGCGTCCCCTCGCCTTCGGACCAGTGGCTGAGATTCTAACGCCTGAGCTGATTGAGAAAACCTTCCACGAGCCAGTGCCCGCACATATCTAACATGGATTTTGAACTGCTCACCAATCCATTCTATCAGCGAGCGCTTGCGACGGCGGGCTTCATCGGCTTCGCGAACGGATTTTTCAGCGGCTTCGTCGTTCTGCGACGAAATGCCCTTTCCGTTTCCGCACTTTCGCATACGATGCTACCGGGCATCGCACTCGGAATTTTCCTAACGGGTGCACTCAGTCAGTGGAATGCGTTTTTCGGAGCCATGTTTGCAGCACTGCTGGTAGGACTTGGTTCGGTCGCCGTCGCGCGGGGAAATCGCGTGGAACAAGGAACCGCGCTGGCAGTGCTCTATACCGCCGCATTTGCTGCGGGGATTGCGCTGCTGCCAAAACTCGATACCCGGCAAGAACTCGAGCACTGGTTGTTCGGCGATATCATCGCGGTGGGGAATGCCGATATCTGGATCGCATTCGGAATCGGGGCTCTCACTCTACTCATCACCAACCTCTTGATGCGGCCAATTCTGCTCACCCTCTTCGAGCCAAACGTGGCCGCAGCGCAAGGCGTGCCGGTGCGTTTCATTCAATATCTAATTTTTGCGCTGCTCGTTCTGGCGCTGGTTTCATCGCTCCAAGCCGTCGGTTGTGTGCTCTCGGTCGGATTACTCGTCACCCCGGCCGCCACCGTTTCTCTTCTCACCGATCGCACTTCCGCATTGTTCTGGGGCGGAGGATTGATCGGATGTTTTGGGTCGATGGGTGCGGTATTACTTTCAGGAAAACTCGGCATTGCCCCTGGACCTGCCATTGTGATCGTGCTCGGGCTGCTGTTTATCGCCGCATACCTCTTCAGCCCGAAATACGGGCTTTTCGCACCGAAAGGTCGTTAGATCCAGATCTAGCAACATTTTGTGAAAAGCAGGGCATTACTCTGCCTCATCTAACTGAACAATACTTCGGATGGATCCCGGCTGGAATCGCAATCCACCCATCATGAATTCAGGTGGCCCGTTTCGCTCCTTTTTAGAATCGGAAACCACTCTCAGTAATCCCACCAAGGGCTTCTCGTGATCCTCCAATACCACCTCCACCCGGCGGCTCAAAATCACTCCCCAGCGCCTTTCGAAGGATAACCTAGCAGCGACCAGTTCCTCGCGCCACTTCCTGTAGCCGTCTTCTGGACCGTTTGCCTCGAAATTGAAATTCCCTTGATCAAAGCTCATGACCTTGGATATTCGGGCTCATTCAAAGCGAAACCCAGCAAATTGAACCCGGACATTATTTAAAAAACAAGCGACCCAAACAAAACACCGCATGATTTTTAAAATTTCTTTACAATCAAGAATATATTAGGTAATAGGCTTTCACTGCTGTCCCGCATGAAAACAAACACCCACCTGAAAGTAATCACGGTCGCGTGCGCCGGAGCCTTGGCTTCCTGCGCCACCCCACCGCAAGTCCGCAAGATGCCGGTTTCGGCAATGCTCCGTCCTGACACTTCGCTCTCTGGGCGGATTTTTCAGGAAGTTAATTCCTATCGCCGCAGCCACGGTGTGTCGGATGTCCAACGTCATCCCGGCCTCGACCGCCTTGCTCAAGAGCACTGCGAGTATTTGCGCCAGCATCACGGCGAGTTCCAGCTCTACGGAAAAAACGTCAGCCACTTCGGTTTCGAGGGGCGGGCTTTGATGGCACGCGAAGCCTATCAGATGGAAAACGTTAGTGAAAACGTGGCCGCCGCCAATCACCCAGGGGCGAGTAGCGCCTCCATCATCGTCAAGTTATGGGCCGGATCCAAGGACCACGAATACAACATGCGCGGCAGTTGGACCCAGAGCGGCATCGGCGTAGTCGTCGATAGCGATGGCACGGTGTATGCGACCCAACTCTTCGCCACGGCCAGCAATTCGCAAATGACCACCCGCGAACGATTCGACCACTTCTAACGATGGATTCATGCCCGATTTGACCTTCGAAACCGCTTGTCACGCCCGTGGTCTTTTCTGGATTGCAGGCGTTGACGAGGCGGGGCGAGGGCCGCTTGCGGGTCCCGTCGCTGCGGCGGCGGTGATTCTCCCTCGCGGTTTCGCTTGCGCGGGGCTGGACGATTCCAAAAAAATCTCCGTCAAACGCCGCGAAATTCTTTTTAAAAAAATCACCACTGACCCAGAAGTGATTTGGGCTGTGGCCACGGCCGATCACGAGGAAATCGACCGCATCAATATTCTCCGCGCCACCCACCTCGCCATGCGGCGTGCGGTGGAAGCACTGAGGCAGTCACCCGATTTCTGTTTGATCGATGGACTCCCCGTTAGAGACTTTCCCTTTCCACATCAGGGGATTGTCAAAGGCGACGGACTTTCTCTATCCATTGCAGCGGCAAGCATCATCGCTAAGGTCACCCGGGACCGCATGATGCAAGAGATTGATCGGGATTTCCCTGAATTCGGCTTTGCCCAACATCAAGGATATGGCACCAAAACACATCTTGAAGCGCTACGGATATACGGCCCTTGTTGCCACCATCGTCGGTCGTTTCAGCCGGTCGCTCAACTCGCCTTGCCGCTTGATAGGACCTGATGGAGAAATTCGCGATCGTATTTGGTTAGGAAATTATGGCGAACAAGTCGCAGCGGATTGGCTGCGGGCAAAAGGCTGCAAACTTCTCGCCAAAAACTTCGCTGGTCCCAAGCGCGGCGAAGTCGATATCGTCGCGAGAGATGGGAAACTGCTGCTTTTCGTGGAAGTAAAAACCCGTCGCAAGGAAAGCAAGATCCGCCCGTTAGACGCGGTGAACCGGGAAAAGCAAAGCCTGATTGAGCGCGGGGCAAACGCGTGGCTCAAACAATTGGGCAGCCGTGATCTTCCCTGGCGTTTCGATGTCATCGAAGTTTATGTAGAAGATGGCGTCAAACCTGAGGTGAATCACGTCAAAGACGCTTTTTAGTGACAGGATCCGGCTTGCGAATTCTTGTTCGCCCAGCCATCTTCTCACCACGTTTCATGGAGCATTTCACAGAATCAATGGCCTGGCTAGCGAGGCGGGACGGCAGCGCCGTGATCGGGCACGGGCCATTTCAGGAATCCCGCAAGGCACCCAACTGTGGCGTCGCCTTTTACGTGCAGGATTTTGCGCTGAAAGAGAATTCCCCTTGGAAGATTCCCGCACGTATAGAGCGGATGACGGCCGGCGAGCTTTCCGAGCGATTTGCCGATGCAGACACGCTCGACTGTGAATGGAACCCGCTGGATGCCACGCCATTTTCCGTGATTTTCCAAGAAGTGATGGCGTGCATTCACAGTGGAGTTTTTGAAAAAACCGTTCCTGTGGTGACTGAAAATGGCACGGCCCGCAGCAGTCCCGCGAAGTCAATCTGTGCGGCAATGACCCGCCAGAGCTCGCCGCTATATTCCTACGGGTGGGTCAATCATGGCTCAGGCTTTGCGGGAGCGACCCCGGAATTGCTGTTTTCTCTCGATGGCAAACGCCTCGAAACCATGGCGCTTGCCGGCACCGCCCGCTCCGAAGACCGCGAGGTTTTTGCGGTCGATGAAAAAGAAATTCGCGAGCACGAATATGTGGCGCAGACGCTGGTTTCGAAACTCCTCGGGCTTGGGCACGTGGAGCGACTCGGCCGTGAAATCCTTGATCTGGGGCCGATCGTGCATTTTTTAACCACGATCGCGCTGGACCTAGATGCCTCTATGCCCGCAGAAGATCTGCTTCGGAAGCTCCACCCCACCCCGGCCCTTGGCCCACTGCCACGCACGGATGAAACACTGAGCAAATTACTCGAATGGAGACAACGCCTCGCCTGCCCGTCACAATTTGGCGCACCATTTGCGCTTTGGGACGAAGGTCGTTTCGACGCCATCGTCGCCATTCGCGGGATTTGGTGGGATCGCGAAGAAGTGAAGCTTCCCGCAGGCTGTGGAATCATTGAAGCAAGTCGCTTGGTCAATGAATGGCGGGAACTCCGGCTGAAACGCGAGGCGGTCAAGCGCTTCTTGATTCAACCCTAGCGCCCGAAAGTAGCCGATTGACTGGCGATCAAAGCACTAACGATTAGGCACATACGGTGGACAAACCCGTTCAGATCCGTTTTTAATTAAAAAAGGTTGATATTTTTTAAAAAATGATCAGTGTGCGAAGCGTATCGCCTCACCTGAACATGATTGCAAGTTGTCACGCCCGCCGTCTTTCCAGCGCCTCACTGTCGCTTGTAGCGTGTCTTTCTGCCAACTGCGTCGAGGCCGCAGCACCTGCTCAGACCGGCGACCCAATCGGTCGAATCGCCCGCATTTTTGACTCACAACTCGTTAAGGCTGAGGATCAAGTATCTTGGCTTAATACTCGCCTCCAAACGCTCAGCCAGCATCGCGAACACGCCATGAAAGTGGGCTTGGGTTATCGAGGATGCCGCAGTAAACCAGACGGACCGGATCCATCTGTCACCCTAGATTTGGGCGATTCTTTTCCGATCAGCACTATTTTCCTCGTTCCTGCTCAGCGGGAGTTTTTAGAAGACCCCGGCATTTTTCCAAAACGTTTCACAATTGAACTGTCCAATCGGGAGGATTTTGCGCAAAGAACCATACTTTTCACATCGGGACTGACCCCATTCTCCTCCGCTGACGGCAACCCTGTCCCATTCAAGGCTCGTGATTCCGCTCGCTACGTGAGGTTGACCGTTCAAGAAGGCCACAACAAGGGAATGAACGATCTTTTTGGGCTTTCTGAGATCGTAGTCATTTCAAATGACCAGGCCGTCTCGTTTGGTGCCGCGGTTTCAAGCGTCGGCGACTTAAATGCTACGGGAATCTGGTATCCAACCGCACTCACGGATGGTCGCACTCCGCTCGGGATTTGGCAAAACATGGTCACTCCAGATGAGCATCTCGGGGATTCGGTGGACGTCGCTGGCAATGACGATTCTGTTTCATGGTCGATTAACTTAAAGCAAAACGCCGCCCTGGATCGAGTTGTCTTGTTTCCCTATCAGCTCAGCCAGTCTTTCGAGTCGTCCGTTTTTCCCGAATCAATCACTGTTCATATCCAAGGCTCTAACGATCATGAGGAAGAACTTGTTTACGAATGGAGCAACCCCCTTCCCGGCGCGAGCAGCATGACACCATTGGTCATTCCTCTGCATGGAAAATCTGCTAGAAGCATTCGCCTCACCGGGACTCATCCCTATCTGCTAGGTGATCGGAAAGTGCAAGCGCTCTCAGAAATCGAGGTCTGGTCCAAGGGTGTAAACCTCGCGGAGGGACTCCGGGTGACCCGTAACCAAGGTGTCAACACTACAGCGGTCACTTCTCTCACCGATGGCTTCGCCTCCAACATGCAAATCATCAAGGTATCCGCTTGGTTAGACCAACTCGCCGAGCGGGGCCGGACCGAGCGGGAGTTATCCGAGCTTAAACCTTTGCACAGTCGCTTGGCTTCGGAAAGCGAGCTCAACGCGGCTTGGGGATCTGCTGTGATTCTGGGTCTTACCTTCTTGATTCCTGTTTTTATTGTCGAGCGTCGAAGGCTGATGTCGAGGGATCAAATCGATCAACTGCGGAAGCGGATCGCATCAGACCTACACGATGACATCGGCAGCAATTTGGGAAGTATATCTCTCATCGCCCGGACCGCCCGCAAAGACCTCGTCCGACTTCACGGCCCTGAAGAAGTCGCGGAAGACCTTGGCGAAGTGGAGTCCATCGCCCGTGAAAGTTCGCTCGCGATGCGGGATATTGTATGGCTGCTAGAGCGGCGTCAGGACTCGATTGGCGACCTCGTCGAGCGCATGCGCGAAACTGCGGGACGCCTGCTGCGCGAAATCAATTTCACGCTTGATTGCGAATCTAACAAAACAGCCGCCAAGCTATCACTCGATGCGAAACGACATTTGTTCCTATTTTATAAAGAAGCCATTCACAACGTGCTGAAACATTCCCACGCAGATCGGGTTTCTATCCGGCTGTGGGATGAGGATGACAAGCTGGCCCTCGAAATTCTCGATAATGGGGTCGGACTCCCTCTCGACGAGAAACAAAACAAGGCAACGGTACGCAAGCTTGAAGATCGTGCCCGCGTGCTGGAAGGGCTGTTGCAAATTGCATCATCCAAAGAGACCGGCACCCATATCCGCCTGCTCGTGAAACGCTCACTTCTCAACGCTCACCCCACCCTATCATGACCGCCGTAGCAAACTCGACTACCTGCATTTGGATTCTCGAAGATCACGAAGTCTTCGCCAAACAAATCCGCCGCCTCATCAGCGGTGAGGATGATATGAGCTGCCCCTATCATTTTTCCAGTGCTGCGGAGCTGTTTGATAAACTCAAATTCACCAACGAGCGCCCTGAGCTGTTGTTGCTCGATCTCGGCTTACCTCGCCGTGATGGCTTAGAGGTTCTCGCTGACCTCCGAGCGGTCCTTCCTGATGTGAAAGTCCTTATTCTAACTGCATCTGACGACCGTGAGAAAGTCTATCGGGCCATCTGCAATGGTGCTTGCGGTTATCTTTTAAAAACTGCGGATCCAGATGAAATCCTATCAGGAATTCGTGATGTGATCCAGGGTGCGTCCGCGCTGAGCGCGCCGATTGCAAATATGATTTTACAGGGTTTCTCGCGCCACGGCCCGGTCTGCCAGATTGAGCCACTGACTCACCGCGAGGAAGAAGTTTTAGGTTTTCTGGTGAAGGGCCTGATCAAAAAGGAAATTGCCGATAAGCTCTCAATTTCTCAACACACCGTGGACATGCACCTCCGTGCGGTCTATCGGAAGCTCGAAGTGCGCTCGCAAACGGAAGCGGTTTCCAAAGCGCTGCGCCAAGGGCTCGTATAACAATTCCCGTGGATCATTGAATGTTGTCTCATTTGATCGATGTTTGAAAACGAAAACCCCCGTCTCAGTTAACGAGACGGGGGTTTTTAACAAAGGGGTCTTTCGCGGAAGAATCAGGCTTCTTCTTTCGTGTCACCCGCATCCACCGAGATCACGAGAGTAGCGATCACATCAGGATGAAGGCGGACGGAAATCTCGGACTTGCCGGACTTCTTGATCGGTTTTTCAAGCTCGATGGCGTGGCGATCAATGACGATCCCTGCTGCTTCGAGTTCTTTATGAATGTCCATATTTGTCACGGAACCGAAAGCCTTGCCGCCTTGGCCGGTGGAGAGGGTGAATTTCGGTTTGATTTTGGAAATCTTGACGGCGAGTTCTTGGAAGCTGACGAGCTCTTCAGCTTCGCGAGCGGCGCGGCTCGTCTTGAGAGCGGCCACGTGGCGAAGATTCGATTTGCTGGCTTCAAACGCCTTGCCTTGAGGAATCAGAAAGTTGCGGGCATAGCCGGCGCGGACTTTGACGACATCAGCTTCGGCTCCGAGGCCTTCGATTTTTTCTTTGAGAATAACTTGTGCGTTGGCCATGGGAATCAGAGGTAAAAGTTCGTTTGGGGGCGGCGATTTAGGCTTCGATCAAAAACGAGTCAAGAAGAATGCAGGCTTATTCCGCAGATAGGGTAAAAAATCATCATGGGTGAAGGAATTCCCTCTCGAAACCAACTGGGGATTGCCACCAGCCTCCGATGTAGCATCTTTTGGCCGTGCGGAAATTTTCACAGTGGAGGGACCGGGCGGAGATGTTGATCCCACCGTTTCCATGGGATCGACCGCGCTGGCGGGATGCTGGAGGACCACCCGTAGTGCTGTTGCACGGACTGTGGCGAGGCTGGCGGGCGATGGAGCCGCTGGCCCGCGCCTTGAGACAAGCCGGATTTTCCACCATGAGCATTCCCTATCCGTCTGCTAGATTGCCGGTGACAATTCTGGTGAAGCGCATCCGGCAGGAGGTGGAGAAAATTTCGGGGGAGGCACCGGTGCATTTTATCACTCATTCGTTAGGCGGGATTTTGCTCAGGGTAATGTTAGCAGACGAGGTGCCGTGGCAGACGGGAAGAATTGTGATGCTCGCACCACCCAATGCGGGCAGCGAGATCATTGATTGGGCAGCGCAGCACGACTTGCTCAGACGAGTCATCGGTCCTGCGGGTGCCGCCTTAGGCAGCGGCGGACTTCCCTGCCAATTGTCCTCATTACCGAGCGACGTGGAAGCAGCGGTGATTATGGGCAACCGCTCTTCCTTGCCAATTTTCAGAAAGCTACTCAGCCAAGAAAACGATGGAATTGTCTCTGCGGAAAAAGGCCGGATCGAGGGATTGCGCGGTTGCAGCATCATCGAGGCCGATCATACGTTTATTCAGATGCACCCGGAAACGATTCGGCTGAGTTTGCACTTCCTGAAGACAGGCGAGTGGCAGAGCTAGTTTTGCAACTGGCTGATCGTCTTTTTCTGAAACTGCTCGTCCCGCAGCTTTCGCAGATACTCGAGATAGCGCTGCTGAGCGATCAGATCCGGGTCATTTGCAGCGGGCAATTCCTGACCATATTTTTTCCATGGACCATACGGAACTTGACCTGCCTCAACGAAACGCCAGTGAACTTTTTCGCCGGACTTAAGGCCCAAATAATCCCGGATGGAGGGCGAGAGATCAATCCCCGCAGCGCCGTTTTGAGTGGTTTTCGGCGGCTTGGTGCCAAAGACAAACTCCCAATCATCCGTCTCCCAGGGTCCACAGTCTTCCCATTGGCCATAACAACTTCGATTGCCGTAATAAATTTGCAGCCATCGACCTTTGCAGACGGTTTTTCCGGGCTCTGGCCGCATCCTGGCGAACCACGGAATGACTCGCGCTGCCTCGGGTTTGTGCGCGCTTGACCCGATCACATCGTTATATGGAAGGGCGATGTAAAATGGATTGAGCTTGGGCACAAATGCTTTGGGGCGAAACTCTCCTGTCGTATGATTCGCGATACGATTCGATGGCTCAGGATCGTCATAACCTCCGAAATTGGAAGACCACTGCTGATCCCATGAAGACTTGCAATTCGGCGTCGGGTTGCGATCCGTTGGCAGCTCACCGATCCAGAAAATCGTGCAGGTCACGCGCGTTTTCCACGGATACAGAATCCTCGCCGTTTGGGTGGGAGGCGGCACTGGCGCGACAGGTCGGCTTCCCGTCGGAATAACCACCTGCGGCACCTTAACATTCGTTGAGGTCCCCTGCCCGGAAGCATCGACCATTCCCGCGATCAAAGCCGGAATGACAAAACCTAAAATGGAAGAATTAAGGGAAAATCGAAACATACGATGAATCCATCGGAGACGGTTTTGGGTGAACCGTTCCAAAGGAGTGGAATAAATTTGCCTCCGGGGCAAGCCAAAGGTCAGGAACCCGGCCTGCTTCCGCTCGATTCAAAAACGCTCTTTTGTCCACCGCTGGAATGATTGGATTTCCGATTCGATAAGGTCGTGGGAACTAACCCGTTACACTTCTGCGAGAAATAAGATTGGAAATTCGGCCTAGCGCCAGCATACTAACTGGCCATCTGCGATTGATGTGCTCAGTTCCGATAGATAATGCTAATGACTCTCCCTTGATTCCAATTCGTCGTTAACACTCGAAGTTACCCTCCATGCGGAATCGCGGTTCTGCTCATTTTTTAGTTCATCCATTTTCGCGAATCCCGCTCAACTTTTAATGCACAGGCTAGGCTCCCAATCCACCGTTCACCGCTTTAGGCTTGCCGCTTTGTTGCTGTGTTCACGCTGTATTCTCGCGCCTGCCTGTGTTTGCCTACTGATTTACTCAATGTATATCGGCGATCCAAAACTGGCACTGATCGGAGTTGGATTGGGGGTTCTAACTTTTTTGATCGTCATGCTTCAATGGTTGATTTCCGCCCGCGCCCGGTGTCCGCTCTGTCTCACCCCCGTCCTGGCAAACAAGTATTGTTCGAAGCATCGAAACGCCCGGAAATTCCTCGGCAGCTACCGCCTCCGTGTTGCAATTGGGGTGCTTTTCAAGGGCTCGTTCTTATGCCCGTATTGCCATGAACCCACCTCTGTCGAGGCCCGGCCGAAACGCCCTCAGCATTCGCGGCATTGACAGATCTGTCCAATACGTCGAGCCTCAGCCCAATGAATTTCATATCGAAATCCTTACGAGCCATCATTCCGTCAGCCGCCGGGCTGGCTCTTGCAATCACCGCCACCGCCCACGCCGAAACAGCAACATCTAACATGCCCGAAACACCATCCGACGTCCAAGCCGCACCCGCTGATGCGGAAAAAACTCCCTCCGGCCTCGCCTCCAAAGTCCTCCAAACAGGCAAAGGCGACCACAAGCCCGCAGCCGCAGACACGGTCACTGTGCATTATTCTGGCTGGACCACGGATGGAAAACTTTTCGATAGCTCGGTGAAACGTGGCCAACCTACCAGTTTCCCCTTAAATGGCGTCATCAAGGGCTGGACTGAAGGCCTGCAACTCATGGTCGAGGGCGAAAAACGCCGCTTCTGGATTCCAGCGAACCTTGCCTACGGCGAAAATCCCGGCGGTGGCCGCCCCGGTGGATTACTGGTTTTTGATGTCGAACTGCTGAAAATTAAAGCTGCGCCAAAACCACCCGCCGTTCCTACGGATGTGGCTGCCCCGCCTGAAAGCGCCGAAAAAACCGCATCAGGCATCGCCTCCCGCGTGCTCACCCAAGGCAGCGGCACCGTTCACCCGAAGGCTACGGATCAAGTGAAAGTCCACTACTCCGGCTGGACCACAGATGGAAAACTCTTCGACAGCTCAGTGATGCGCGATGAGCCGATTGTCTTCCCATTGAACGGCGTGATCCCCGGCTGGACCGAGGGCGTGCAACTCATGGTCGAGGGCGAAAAACGCCGCCTCTGGATTCCCGGGAAACTGGCTTATGGTGAAAGCCCCCCTCCCGGCGCTCCCGCTGGCACCTTGGTTTTTGACGTGGAACTTCTCCAAATCGTGAAATGATCCACCGCTGGCTCCTGCCTCTCACTTCGCTGTCCGCGCTCGCACTCGCTGCTTGCGCAGATACCGCAAGTCAACCTGCCAAGCGGCCCACTCATAAGCCGCCCGTCTCGAAGGAACGGCAGGTGCCCTCCCCAAACCTAACAACTGGCACATTAACGGTCAAACCGGGGCGCGTCACTCGCGTGGCCTTGGGTGACTTTCTTCAACTCCAACAATCTGGGCGTGCGTTGATTTTCGACGTGCGTCCTGGTTTTTACTACGGCCTGGGTCATGTCCCTGGATCGGTCAATTGGCCACGCGCTAGGTTTGATTCTGGAATCGCCACCTTCGAGCCGAAAATCAAAGCAGCCACCGCAGCCGGAACCCCCGTCTTTCTTTACTGCACGGACCTCGCATGTCCCGATGCCCTCGCCGTCGCCGAAAAGCTCGCCGCCCGGGGCCATTCAGTCGCCATCCTCCAAGGTGGTTGGGAAGCGTGGAAAGCTGGAGAACTCCCAATCGAATAACTTTTTTCTAACTTAATTATGTCAGACACCTCATTCAGCAACGTCACCGTCGATACCAAAGCCAACGTTTACTTCGATGGCCGCGTCATTTCCCACACCGTGCATTTTCCGGACCACACGAAAAAAACCCTCGGCCTGATCTATCCGGGGAAATTCCATTTCGGCACCGCCGCACCGGAGCGCATGGAAATCATCGCTGGCACTTGCCAAGTGGTTTTGGATGGCACGAAAGATGTATTGTCCTTCGAAGCAGGCACGGAATTCCATGTCACTGGAAACAGCGGCTTTACGATCACCGTAGTCGATGGCATCTGCGAATACATCTGCTCATTTCTAACTGCCTAATGCTGCACTTCGCGCTCAACCGGAAGGTCGCCGGAACTTTTCTAGCAGCGGCTTTTCTTTGCTCTTGCGGCATTCGCCTGCCCGATGTTCCGGCACCGACCCATTCTCACGGAGAACAAAAAACCTCTATCTCCAAGCAGGGACAAGATCCAGATTTACTGGTCTGGCTCATCGCCGATGACTTCCATACGGGAATGGTCTTCGACTACGCTTGGCTAACAGAATCTGGATTTATCCCACCGGCGGGCTTCGGCCACCCGAAGTTCGTCACGCTCAGTTGGGGCGATAAAACGGCCTATGTGGAGAAGGGTTTACACACTCCTTGGAAATTCTTTCGGGCGATTTTTACCCCTACCCCGTCGGTTATGGAACTTATTCCAGCCAATTGGAGCGTGGCCGAAGTCTGCCCACACCAGCGCATCTGGCGGAAGCTTGTCCCCCGTGAGCGTGGGCATGATCTCGCCGCCTTCCTGAACGACTGCAGTCGTATGGGACCTGATGGAAAACCGCAGATCGTCGGCACATCGAGCTGGGGTGGTGGGGTGTTGCTAGAATCACGCCATGTTTATTTCGCCCCTAGAATGTGCAATACATGGACTTCTCAGGCCATTGAATCGCTCGGAGGACAAATCAATCCATGGCTGGCAATCACCGCGAACGGCGTCATTCGCCAAGCCGAAAAGCCTCCTAACGAATTCGAACAAATTTGGTGGGGAAACGGAGAAAAGCCCTAAGCTATCTTCCGCAGTTTAAAAAGGCACAATCGAGAAAACTGTGGCTAACGGATCTGAACTTTTCGGCATGTTCAGTGCTTGGCTGAGAAAATGAGCGGACTCGCCTCTCCCATCCGGGCATGGCTTCGGTCGGATCGAAGAACAGGCAGGAATGCCTGTGTCACTTGTCTTGGCGGGCGGTGGCTTTGAGGCGCAGCGCATTGAGAGCAATAAATCCAGTGGCGTCGTCCTGATTGTAGGCTTCCTCTTGGCCGCCTTCCATGGTGGCGACGGCTTCGGAATACATGCTGAACGGGCTGCGACGGCCGGCTTGCATGACGTTGCCTTTATACAGCTTCATGCGCACTTCACCGGTCACCGTTTTCTGGGTCTCGGTGACAAGGGCTTGGATGGCGAGGCGCTCAGGGGCAAACCAAAATCCGTTATAAACTAACTGGGCATATTTCGGGATAAGACTATCGCGGATATGCATCGACTCGCGATCGACCACCAGCGTTTCCAAATCGCGGTGCGCGGCTAGCAGAATGGTGCCGCCGGGAGTTTCATAAATCCCGCGAGATTTCATACCGACAAAGCGGTTTTCCACGATGTCCACGCGGCCGATGCCGTTGCGACCACCTAGCAGGTTGAGCACGCGCATGATGCCGTAGGGAGTGAAAAGTGAGTAGCCGTCTTGTGTGCCCGTGGATTTGACGTCGCCCAGTTCACCCAAGAGAGCTGATAGATCGACGTGTTTAAGACCGATGGCATTTCCTTTTTCAAAAAGGATTTCGATGTATTCGGCCTTGTCCGGTGCGTCTTCTGGGGAAACGGATAGAACATACATGTCCGTATCCGCCGGGGTCGTGGCGTCATACCACGGGTCTTCCATCGCTCCGGCCTCGAAGGAAATGTGAAGGAGATTCCGGTCCATCGAGTAAGGCTTTTTCATGGAAGCCTTGATTGGAATGTTGTTCGCATCGGCGTAGGCAATCATTTCCGTGCGGCCTGGGAATTGCGCACGGAAGGAGGCATCACGCCACGGGGCGATGCACTTGATCTGCGGCGCGAGAGCGGCGGCGGAAAGCTCGAAACGCACTTGGTCGTTGCCTTTTCCAGTTGCTCCGTGGGCGATGGCATCCGCCCCCTCGCGAATGGCGACATCGACCATATCCTTGGTGATGCACGGGCGGGCGATCGAGGTGCCTAGCAGATAGCGGCCTTCATAAATCGCACCCGCTTGGATCATCGGGAAAATGTAATTGCGGGCGAAATCTTCTTTCAGATCGCCGATGAAACACTTGGAAGCACCCGTGGAAAGCGCCTTAGCTTCGAGGCCGTCGAGCTCATCACCTTGGCCCACATCCGCGCAGTAAGCGATGATTTCGGCGTTATACTTTTCCTTGAGCCAGAGGAGAAGTACGGAGGTGTCAAGGCCTCCAGAGTAGGCAACGAGAATTTTCATGAGGCGCGGAGGCAATCATGAAGCAGCGAGCCGGGCAAGAGTAAGAATCCGCGATTTCATTCCGCTTGCGCTCACGGTCCGGTGTCCTAGCATCCGGCGCCTCCCAGAGCCCTGCCGCTACACGCACCCATGAATCGCATTTTCGTCGAAAAAAAGGCCGGACACAACGCCGAGTCCCGCCACCTGCTGCACGACCTCCACGAGTCGCTCGGACTGCCGGGCCTCAGCCACGTCCGCACCGTCCAGCGCTACGATATCGATGGGCTTACCGATGAAGAGTTCAGCTTGGCTGCCCGATCCATTCTCTCGGAGCCTCAAGTGGATACGATTTCCGCTGAGCTTTCCCTCGCTGAAAATGAAACCGCTTTCGCCGTGGAGTTTCTTCCCGGCCAGTTTGATCAACGCGCCGATTCCGCCGCACAGTGTGTCCAGATTCTAACGGGAAAAGACCGCCAACTCGTTTCCTCTGCGAAGGTGATCATTCTAACCGGAGCGCTCACGCCTGGCGAACTGAGTTCCGTAAAATCCTACGTGATCAACGCGGTCGATTCGCACGAAGTCCCCGTGGCGGAAATCACGGGTCGCCGCGAAATTTCCTCTCCACCAGATGTCGTCATCCTCACAGGCTTCACCACAGAAAACCCCGCAGAAATCCGCGCTCGCTTCGGCCTTGCGATGTCTGCCGAAGATGTCGCTTTTTGCCAAAGCTATTTCCGTGACGAGGAAAAGAGGGACCCGACCATCACCGAGGTGAAAATGCTCGACACGTATTGGTCCGATCATTGCCGCCACACCACTTTTCTAACATCTATCGAAGAAGCGACCTTCGACAAAGGCGCGGAAGTCGTCCAACGCGCTTGGCAAACCTACCTTGCCACCCGTGAGAAACTTGGGCGCAGCGAAAAGCCGATCACTTTGATGGACATCGCCCTCATCGGCATGCGCGAACTTCGTGCCTCCGGTGAACTCGACAACCTAGAAGTCTCCGAAGAAGTCAACGCCGCCTCCATCGTCGTCCCAGTGGAAATTTCCAACCTATCAACTCCCAACTCTCAACCATCAACATCCACTGAAGAGTGGCTCGTCATGTTCAAAAACGAGACCCACAACCACCCGACAGAAATCGAACCTTTCGGCGGCGCGGCCACCTGTCTAGGCGGATGCATCCGCGATCCGCTCTCCGGCCGCTCTTACGTCTATCAGGCCATGCGTGTGACCGGCGCGGGAAATCCTCTAACACCATTTTCGGAAACTCTACCAGGCAAGCTCCCTCAGAAAAAAATCTGTCAGGTCGCCGCGCGGGGTTACTCATCCTACGGCAATCAGATAGGCCTCGCCACCGGCCAAGTCGCAGAAGTCTATCACCCCGGCTATGTCGCAAAGCGCCTTGAAATCGGTGCCGTGGTCTCTGCCGTCCCTCGCTCCCATGTCTTCCGCGGCACTCCCGCTCCCGGCGATGTGATCCTGCTCATCGGCGGCCGCACCGGTCGCGATGGCGTCGGCGGTGCCACCGGTTCATCCAAAGAACACACCGATACCGCGCTGGAAAACTCCGCCGAAGTGCAAAAAGGTGATGCCCCCACGGAACGCAAGATCCAACGCCTTTTCCGCAATCCAGAACTCACCCGCAAAATCAAAATCTGCAACGATTTCGGCGCCGGCGGAGTCTCCGTCGCCATCGGTGAAATCGCGCCGTCGCTCGTCATCAATCTCGATGAAATTTCGAAAAAATACGACGGCCTCGATGGCACCGAACTTTCCATTTCCGAATCTCAGGAACGCATGGCCGTCTGCGTCGATCCATCAGAAGTCGGCTACTTCATCGCCGAAGCCGACAAGGAAAACCTCGAGTGCAAACACGTCGCCGACGTCACCGACAGCGGCCGCCTCATCATGACTTGGCGCGGCAAAACCATCGTCAATCTCAGCCGCTCTTTCCTCGACACAAATGGCGTCCTACAAACGGCTAGAGTCCATGTCACCGCACCAACATTCTCTCCCCCTTCTCACTGCTCACTGATCACTGATCACTTATCCTCCATCAACGTCTGCTCGCAAAAAGGCCTCGGTGAAATCTTCGACGGCTCCGTCGGCGCATGCACCGTGCTTTGGCCATTTGGTGGAAAAAACCAGCTCACGCCACCCGACGCCATGGTGGCAAAACTCCCGCTGCTAGAAGGAAACACCGATGTCGCTACCTTCATGTCATGGGGCTTCGATCCCTATCTATCATCTGCCTCGCCTTTTCATGGCGCAGTCTATGCCATTACCGAATCCGTCTGCAAAGCCGTCGCTGCCGGTGCGCGTCTATCCGATATCCGTCTCACGCTGCAGGAATATTTCCCGCGACTCGGCAACGATCCGAAACGCTGGGGCCTGCCCTTTGCCGCGCTGTTAGGGGCATTTCACGCTCAACATTCACTCCGCCTCGCCGCCATCGGAGGGAAGGATTCCATGTCGGGTTCATTCAACGATCTCGACGTCCCGCCGACGCTCGTTTCGTTCGCGCTTGCTCCGGGAAAAGCCAGCCTCGCGCTCTCCCCGGAGTTCAAAAAAACTGGCTCAACCGTTTCCCTAGTAGAAATCCCACGCGATACCGACCAGCTCCCGGATTTTGAAAAACTCAAACAAGTCGCCGAACAACTCCACGATCTCAACCAGGCCGGGAAACTTGTCTCACTCCACCACATTGGCCAAGCCGGACTCGCGGCCGCCCTCGCCAGAATGACCTTCGGCAACAGCATCGGCTTTTCTTCATCTGGACTCTGGACTCTGGGCTCTGGACTCTTCGCGGAGCGCTATTTCAGTTTCCTCATCGAGCACACGGAAGACCTCCCCTCCCCACTCGGCTCAACTATCATCGGCCAAACCACCGATGAACCTACTCTGGTCCTCAATGATCAATCCCACTCTCTATCAGATTTACTAGCCTCGTGGGAAGGCACCCTCGAACCGGTCTATCCGACAAAGCCGGATGAAACCATCATAAGTCCAATAGAACCTATAAGACCTGTCAATCCCCCGCAACCATCTCCCCCACGACAAAAACTCGCCCGCCCCAAAGTCATCATCCCCTCCTTCCCGGGAACAAATTCTGAATACGACTCCGCCAAAGCCTTCCGCCAAGCCGGGGCGGACACCGAAATCCTCGTCTTCCGCAACCTAACTGCGAAACACATCGACGAGTCGATCAAAGCCCTCGCCGAACAAATTTTAAAAAGCCAGATCCTGATGTTCCCCGGTGGATTCAGCGCAGGTGACGAACCCGATGGCTCTGCGAAATTCATCGCCACGATCATTCGAAACCCGCGCGTTTCCGACGCCATCATGGACCTTCTGAAAAACCGCGATGGACTCATCCTCGGTATCTGCAATGGCTTCCAAGCTCTCATTAAAACCGGCCTAGTCCCCTACGGCGAGATCCGCGAACCAAAGGCCGAAGCGCCGACGCTTGTCCATAACAGCATCGGTCGACATATTTCCTGTTATGCGAACACCCGCATTGTTAGCACGCTTTCACCATGGCTTGCAAAAAGTAAGTTAGGTGACCTCCACTGCGTCCCTGTTTCCCACGGAGAAGGAAAATTCCACGCCAGCGACGAAGTGATCGCCGCGCTTGCCGCCAGCGGCCAAATCGCCACGCAATACGTTGATGCTACCGGCGCGCCATCCATGGACATCGCCATCAATCCGAATGGCTCCCTCGCCGCCATCGAAGGCATCACATCCCCTTGCGGAAGGGTATTTGGAAAAATGGCCCACACCGAACGCGCAGGAACTTCCGTTGCGAAAAACATCCCCGGAAACAAACACCAACCGATTTTCGAAGCGGGCGTCGCTTGGTTTTTCTAACATCTTTTCTCCTGAATTCTAACAAGGCGTATGATGCGCCTCAAGATTCCGCCGCCGATAAGCGATTCCTGCGGCGACCGCAGTGGCGAGGGCAATCAATTGATAGCCTGATAAGCCGTCAAATGGCTTCGGTGTGGCGCGCATGAATTCGTGGAAAAATCGGAACAGCCCGTATGCGATGAGGAAGAGATGAAAATGCTGGCCTCTCTGCCATTGCTTCCGGCGCAATATGAAAAGAATGATGAGCGCGACAACCTGGAACCCGCTCTCCACCCCCACCGACGGCCATCGCCCAAACGAGCAAATTTTCCCACCGCAGCACCCGGCACTCAAACAACCGATGCGTCCGAGGATCAGCGGCACCGGCAGCAACATCGGCTGGAAGGAAACGCCACGACAGACTTCAAAATCCAGGCCGGTTAGAATCGTATCCCAAAGGTGTGGCAGGTTTTCTGGAGTGACCGTCATAGCAAGTGTAGAGGGAATTCCCTCGCGCTCGCAGCGCTCCATCGCAAGCCGTTTCATATCGCGGAAATCACTGCCACGCAGCTCGAGCTGGCCCGCTTCTTGGGGCCCATCGAATTGGAGATAAAGTTGGAAATGCCCGCGCCGTCCGCGTGTGCCGAGTTCTCCCAGAAATGTCTCTTCTCTAGCAACTCGCACAGCGTTCGTGTTCACAAGGCAGTAGTCGATTTGCAGGTGTGCGTGAATCCAATCAACCAACTCAAAAAATTGCGGATGCAAGGTTGGCTCGCCACCGGAGAGTTGGAGAATCTCGATTTTTCCCTTGCGATCGATCACACCTTGGATGCGCGTTTTAAGGGATTCAAGGGAGTGGGTTTTCAAACGATCACCCGTCGCGCCGATCGGAGAATCCGCGAAACAGGTGGGACAAGCGAGGTTACAGGAATCGACGATTTCTATCAGTGCTAGGCAGGTCGAGAGGATTTCAACCTCCGGCACCGTCGCATTCGCATTGCGGCCGAGCGTGCCGGTCACGCCATTCGGATCAGCCGAGCAAGCGCATCCGGCACCGCAGGAGTTCGACGGATCGCCCTTGGCCAGCCAGTAAAAACGGGCGTCGCTAGCGATGCATGCAGTCGCGTCTCCGTGCTCGCCACAAGTTCTTGTTAGATAAATTTTGGCGGGCGCACTGAGGCGGCCCCGAAAATCCGACCACTCAATGGCTAAACTAAGCTATGGTGGAGAGATGCAGCGGATTGATAGGAGATCATGGATGTTGATTCAAGGGTGAAGTAGCGAGGGACTCGAATTTGGGCTGATGGAGCGTAGGG
>JANYEC010000020.1 GCA_025363295.1 Akkermansiaceae bacterium | reverse complement strand
GCCAACTGGCTCGCAGCCCGCAGCGGAAGCCCCCACCGCCAAGTCGCCTGATAGCATAGCAGTCATAGAACCCTGAAATATGACTGCTTTGCTACCGCCGTAGCAAACCCATCCGCAAGGCGCTTCAGACCACGCTTACCCATGGGGAAGTGGAGACGCAGTCCAGCCATTGAGTTCCGAAATCAAAGTTTGATGCACGAAGAGTTGCAAAGCGACTTTTGAAAAGAGAGTGAGTCTTGCCGCGTGTCATTCCTCCCCGGTTTGAATCAACGGTATCAAATCCATGAAAAAGCCTTCGGACCACAGGCTGAGTTCGCGGGGGTCCTTGAGAAACGGTGCGATGTCTTCCTTTGCCTGGTCGAAGTGGATGCTGGCAAATCGTTCCTTCAAACGTTTCTGGAGACTGGGCGCGTCGAGCGGCGTTTCAAGCGGCCAATCCCCCGACTGCCGCATTCGGGCTTCCAGGTGGGCGAGATTGAGCGGAACGCGGCGACCGACATACCAGACGAGATCGTAAAAATCCCGGCCCTTGACGCGGCTCTTCCAATTCCGACAAAGCACCGCGTGGAGCTTGCCGGCGAACAGGCTGGGGAGATCGTAAACGCGGACCTGGTGAGGCGTGGGCACGAGCCGGGTGAGCATTTCGGTGGTCGCGCGAGGTGGCGGGTCGGTATCGATTTCCAGCTTGATGCGGATGAGCTGTCCTTTGGGAAGGCGCGCCGCGATTTCAGGCGGCGCTCCGATTTGCAGAAGGTTGATCACCGTGCTGCCTTTCAAAAACGCCGACTCAATGGGAGACGGGCTGGCTTTCTCGATTCCCTCCGCCCGGAACTCGAAACCCCAGGCCGCCAATTCATCCGCCACCGCGCCGAGATAGGCTTTGAGTGAAAAGTCCGGCTTGGGCTGGAGCAGCGAGAAATCCAAATCTTCCGAAAATCGCTGCAAGCCGTGAAAAATCCGCAAGGCACTGCCGCCGTAGAACGCGGCATGGTCGTAGAACGACGTGCGCCAGAGTCCGAGCAATGCGATCTCTTGGGCGATCTCGCGCACGGCGTTCTGATAGTCGTTGGCGGATTGGGGTTGGTAGCGGTCGATCAGACCGGCAAGCGCGGGATGAATCATGACGTAGTAGGGTTTTTCAGAAAATGGCGGGCGAGGTGGCGCACCGCAGGCCGCCCATAGCAGGCAGCGCAGGCGGCGAGTTGCTCGGGGTCGAGCGGCGGCAAACCCTCGATCCGCATCGCCTCCAGCCAGGCACGGACATCCTTCTGCGAGCGGATCGAGGCATCAAGGGAGATGGAATCACAAAGAGCCTTCGTCGGAGAAGCCAGCAGCCACGGGATCAAGGGATCTTCCACCCGTTCGATCCCGATCGAAAAAGCCCGGACCGGCACATGCCGATAGCGGTAGCGGCCCACCGGTGTTTCGAATTTCGCCGGGCGCTTGAGCGTGGCGCAAACGACTTCCTCCACCCGCTCGGGAATCAAGCCGTGCCATGCCAGCGCGGATTCGAAACTGACGTAGGACGGCCCGTAAATCGCCGGAGCCAAGGCAAGCGGATTGGCCGTGTGGTCTCGCAAATAGAGACCACGCCGCAGGGGGATCAATTCTCCCGCCGCCAGCATCCGGGACACCTTCATCCGCGGATTTCCATAGGCTGCAAGCGCGTCCTTGATCTGCCCATGAGAGACCAGGGGCGATGAGGACGGTAGCGAGAATGGATACTTGATCGGCACGACAAAGTATCTTTAAACGATACATTTGAGTCAATAAAGCAAAAATCATTTCATCAAATCCTAGGCTTGAGACAGAGCTAAAAAAATCCCGCCTGACTGCACCAGCATTAGCCCTCCCGTCAATCCCCAGTGGGACTGGCGGGAAGGCTGGCTCGGTGTTGCCTTTAGGTATTCCGAAATTCAGGCGGCCATGGCTGGGGCGGGTTTTGAGGCGGACCCAGAAAATCGGGCCAGTGGCTAAGCTATGATTGTGGTGTGTGGGAACGGCATTTAAACCGAACCGAACACGCACAAAATGAAAAGCAAACGAAGAAGACACGACCCCGAATTCAAGGCCCGCGTAGCGCT
>JANYEC010000112.1 GCA_025363295.1 Akkermansiaceae bacterium | reverse complement strand
CTACGCTCCATCAGCCCAAATTCGAGTCCCTCGCCACTTCACCCTTGAACCAACATCCACGATCTCCTATCAATCCGCTGCATCTCTCCACCATAGCTTAGTTTAGCCATTGAGTGGTCGGATTTTCGGGGCCGCCTCAGTCGGTAGAAATCAATATGTTTCCTAGTTACTCTGTCGGAGTAACCCCATCCTTTTTTTCTGGGGGGAAAATGGTGCTTTCCACTAGGCGGCGGGCAATGATGCCGGAAGGGTCTTCGGCTGATGTTTTGATAAAGACGCGTGTGCGGGTTGCAGGACGGATCGCCCAATTGTTTGTATAGATCGGTTCTTTTGTGCTCCCAGAGAGCTTGTAGAACAAGGCGGTAAGAGTGGTATCACCATCTTTTGGTTTGTCGGCGAAAAGTTTGTGCTCCCCAGGAGCCAAGCTGAATTGCTGGGTGCCCAAGAGTCCGCCCACCACCGAGATACTGAAATTGGAGAATGCGTATGTCCCTGTCGGAAAAGCCACAAGATCGTCCTTCATTACTCTCGTCTGATAGGTGCCGGGTTTTGACGGGTTGTTTGAGATTAGGATCAGCGGCCATGGTCCACCATCACTCAGGTTGGCTTGCGCGGCGGGTTCCCGCAGCACTTTTCCCTCGGCGTCGGTTTTCATTCGGTAAAAAGTGATGATTTCGGGACCAGTGTACTCATAGAAAATGGAGCGGGATTCCTGATAGATGACCATATCCATGTCCTTCGTCTTCAGGCTGTAGTGCAAATCCATGATCGAGTCGTCCCAGCCGTAAAAGCGGAAGCGACATTTGATCGTTTTCTCTTGGCTCGTGCCCTGCGCATCGACTGGGGAGACCGCGACGAAAGCCACGGCCACCAGCGCTGAGATGGTGGTGATTGGTTTATTCATAGTTCAAATTTCATTTTCACTCAGCCATCGGAATGAGGGGATGGCGAACTTCCGACCGAATGTTTCATTCGTTTTGTTGATGATTGAAGCGGGGTCGCTGGAGCTAGTTCTACGTTCGTAGGGTGGCGTGGCATCGCCGAGATTATTACCATAGGTGTTTTTACGGGTAAGGGCAGGGTCGCTCGGATCGATATATTCGGGTATTCGTTGAACCACGGCCTCGCACCAGGCTTTTGCCGTGACCCGGCCATTCGCGTCCTTAGCCTCTCCATAGCCGCGCACCACGAATGTGTCTGAACGCGGGGTCATAACCGGTGCAAATGCCTGTACCAAATCCTGCTGCATTAGGTAGCCAGGGATTCCAGTCGCGGTGTTTGCAGGGATGCTGGTGTTGGCGGAGGTGAGCTCGGTGGTCCAGCCGCCTGCGCCAGGTCCGGATTTTGCGGAAGAGGGATTGCCGTAGACATTGGCACCAAATGGGTCCCCTTTAAGCGTGGTGTTGAGAGAACTTGCAGTGCCGGCAGCCTTTGCGGCGGCGTTGATATCTGGGCTGGTGCTTTCGATGGCGGCTTGTAACGCGCCCATCGTGTATAATTGGGCCTTGTCGGTGGCGGAAGGGGCGAGCCGTCGGTTGAGAAAATCCGCCAACGAAAGAAATGGTCCGCGTGTTTTTACTTGGCGCACAATTTGTTCGGCCAGGCCGGTCACTTCTGTATCGCTGAGTGCGCGCATGCCTTCAAAAGGTTCGTTCACTTTGCCCTTGTTAGTGATGCTCCAGAAGCGTGGAATCGGGTTATTGAGCGTGGTTTTGTCGATTACGTTAGCTGATCCAGCGCTCGGATTCCAGAGCTTAAGGTCATTCCCGGAGAGGCTTGAGAGCAAGGCGCGCCAGGCGTTTACCGAGGTGGAGTTGATATTGAATGCTCCATCAAGCATCAGGTTTGCTGCAGCTTTTTTCACATCTCGAAGATCCGCCGCTTTAGGAGCTGTGTTGCCTTTTCGATAGAATCTCATCCGGTTGTTAGGCAGTGGGCGGTCCATGGAAATGGCAGAGTCCAGTTCGGTGCTTTTCATGATGTATTTATCGGAGTCTTCAGACCGTTGCTTGGATGCTGGAACGGTGGAGAAAAAACAGCTGTCGAATAGCGCCAAGTTGGCGAGGTAGCTGTGATCCATATAGATCGTGCTCCCTGTGCTATTGGTATTCGTGTCCATAGAGACATTCGGTGACGCCAACGATCCTCCGATGAAATTGGTGGCAAAATACTCGGCATGGTAGCCTCCGCTTGATTCATAGTAGAAGGGCGACAAATGCACGAATTGGCCAATCGAGAACATGGGCTGCACTGGCACGTCCAGCAACACGAGTTGCGAGCTTTCCGTGGATACCGGATCCACACCCACGCTATTGAGGCCCCAACTTGTGCGGCCCTTGACGTTTTGAACTTCAGAGACGGAAGTATAGGGTTTGAAATTACGAGCATAGAGTTCCCGCCAGTAACCCACGGTGTTTACGTTGGTGAAAGAAGTGGAGTTCCCCATAAACATTGGCGGATTGAAGGCTGAGTTAAAATAGTTAGAGTCGGTTGTCTGCTTGATTCCCTTAGCGCGGTAGTTGAACCCAACGATGAGGAAAGGGGTTCCATTCATGGTTTGAATCGCCGGTTTCGGGTTTGGCCAGGTGCTGGTGGGTTTGACGGACGGAGGCGAATAGGTTGAAATCCGTAAGTTGTAGGGTTGGGTTCCATCTGGCCATGAGTTTAATGGCCCCCCGTTGTTGTAGGTGGCGTTAGCGTCTAGATTACTATTACCTACACTCACATCTATCAGGTCAGAGGGCTTGTCCGTGCCAGCCCATGGTAGATCGTAATACTGGTTCCAGTCTGCCAGCTTGCCAGAGTTTGCAAGTTCATTGAAAACACAGACATTTGATTTGGCGGGATCTCCCAGATTGGTTTTGGCGACGTCATTGTCGGCAAGAGCAAAGATTTTGATTTCCCCGGGCTCGAAGGAGGCCGTGTCCGCAGCCTTGGTATTTAGGGTGGGCAAATAGCCGCCTCCCTGAAACAAGTTACAGTTTGCCCCGCCATCGAACGGTGTAATCACGGTGCTACCCACCTTCATCGTGATGCTCCAACGGCGGAAAAGGTTGGTGTAAAATGACTGAGAAGGTGAGGGGTTGGCGCTAATGCGCACGCTGTATGGATTCCAAAGAACCATCATCGGATAATAGCGGAGACGAAGTCGGTATTTTTTTGTGCCTGGATCGACAAAGCTTTCCAATGCCACATCTACCCGTGCTTGCAATGTTACGGGCACTAGGGGGTCCAACAGATATCCTACCGCCGCCACGCCATCGTCGTTTTGAACAGGCGCGCGCTGTGGAATGGTCAAAGCGCCACTTGAGAATCCAAGGTTCGACGATTGAATCCCCGTAGGTGGCTGTTGGGCGCCTGCCTTGTTTCGGTTGAGCGACATCGTGTTTTTGTAAAGGTTGTAATACAAGTAGAGTGAACGCCAGCGAAGTCCGTCCATGGTGGCCGAGCCAGAGAATGGCGTTGCCGGGGTGGCGGGTTTTGCACCATATTGCCATTCGGAGCTGGAACGATAAACGCATAGGGCGTCCATGCCGCTGCCGCCTGATGCCTTGAGGGCCTCATATTGCCCTGCATTACTCGTTTCATCGTCTTCGAAGGCGGCGGTGAGGTCATTTTTTAGGCCACCCTTGCGCGCGTCCGCCAATACGCCCCAAGATTCAGATGTCAAATCCGGCGCATAGTTCCGTAAGTCGGTGGTTGCCGGGGTCTTGGATGTTAGCTTGAGTGTCCCCAAGCTTAAGATTTTCGAAGCGCTTCCACTGTCCCGCAAATCCTGATTTAGTGGAGATGGCAGAATTTTGTGAGCGGCGTTGGCTTGGGATGTTGCGAAGTGTGAGAGGTTCTGAACGTAAGTTCCGCCAGATGCTCCGAGATTTATCGTGGGATCCTTGATGCTGACTTTCGCTTTCACGCCTTCGTCGGAGACCCAATAGCCGAATTGGCCGGAGGGTTGTTTCGTCGCAGAATTGGTGATCACGCCTACCAGCGGCACAGCGACGTTGGTCTGGTTAGGAGAAACACCTAGTTTACTGGCCAATTGGACCGCGTCTGGCTTAACACCGGTGATGTTTCCTGAGTAAGTGGTCGGATCCAGCTTCGTGGCGGGATTCGGGTTGGAAACCAACCAGGCCGCTTGTTTTATCTTGTCAGAGCCGATGCTCTCTGCCCGTTGGGTCTCGGTGGGTTTGTCACCTGTTTTCCAAATTCCGGTCCAGTGTGGCTGCTTGACTCCATCCACGTCTGGCGTATCAGCCTTTGAGTCGAGGATTTCCGCCCTTGAACTGATCCGCTGGTCGGGGCCCGCCTCCTTCTGGAGTTCGCCGATCGCCAGCATCAATGCGAGACGGGCATTTGCACGGGCAATGGCGACGGCTTCGCTTTGTGAAGAAGACCGCAGTGCCACGCTTGAGAGAGAGAGAAGACCGACGGCGATGATTGTGAGCAAAATCATCAGAGACAGCGTCACTACAAGCGCGAAGCCCGGAAGCGTGTTTTTTGCGAGCCCTGATTTAATCGCGACAGACGACGAGGAGTGTAATTTCATAAAAAGTTGGGTATTTTAATGAGTTCCAGTGGCGAACTGGGGACATCGACACACAATTAACTCACAATTCATAAAGAATGCAAATGTAAATGCATGGCAACTACGAAGAAAAGGACAATCATTAGTCAGCAGGGAGGATTCACGTCGGTGCAATCTTCATGAAAGGGTCTCGAATTTCGCAAATTCTTGCTTGCGACGCAAAATAGACCGGGTTCGACGTAATATAGCCCGTAAATCTCGGAATGATTGTCAGTGGGTTGATACGTATCCTGCCACATGAGTCGAAAATTGTTGAAACTAAAAAGATCCGATGTTTACCGCGATACCATCGTTTTATTACCATTGGCGGTGACGGTTTTCTTATTTGCGCCCGCTGTCGCACAGGCCCAGCAGCCCAAATCACTTTTGCCACCCCCAGTGCAGGACCGGGGTTTACCATATACCCGCTCTGCGCAGTCTGTTGCGTTGGAGAAGATTAAAGATGGCATTGTGATCTATCCGGGAAGTCGCTACGGTTATGTAAACGGCTCACGGGTGCGTCTTGATGATCAGGATTTGTTGCACAGCGAAGCCCTTGATTCCAGCGATCACTTGTTAGTACCTGCCGTCTTCGCTTCATTGATTGGTCGCGATCGTGTGACGCCGCCTGCGGTGCCGGGAGATCTTTCTGCAATCGCTGATCGTTGGGTTTATGCACCTAAGGAGCTTGGTGGTATTTCAGATTTCAAAGCTCCTAACGAAGTATTCACTCGGCAGATTAAAGGTAAGGCATGGGTTTCTGTGGTTGATATGGCAAGGGTCAGCGGCTTGCAGGTAACAGTTCATCCGCGCGGTCTTTGTTACATTGGAAAGGAGAAATTAGTGTTTGGGGAAGGGGAGGGAACCCTGCTAGAAAGCGTGATCACGCTCTTCGACACACCAGAGAAACTGGCTGATCCAGAAATTTCCACAAAGTCGATCCCTAATCTAACAAAACAAGGGGAATGGACCGATCACGTTAAGGTCACTCCGGAACAACTCGCTATTCTCAACGGGCCGGAAACCGATTGGCCGACCGCACCGAAGGAGTCATTCAATTATCAAGGCTTTAATGAGAAACTACTCGGTTCCAAGGTGCAGCAACCAGGGGTCTATCCACGCTTGTTATTCAGTGAGGCTGACTTACCGCTGCTGAGAGCAAGAGTGAAATCCACTACCGTGGGGCAAATGTCTCTCATTGAGATGGAGCATCTGTTCACGAAGAGTTTCTGGGATCCGGCAACAAGTGACGGACAGGTTTTTCAAAAGCTCTCGTCTGGTGATCTTGCTGGCCTAGAATGGCCGGATGATGTGAAGCCGGAGCAAGTCGCCACGGTGAATGTAGCCCAGCAGTTCAAGGGTGAGCAGCAGGGAATCTATAACTCCCATGTCGCGTATGTGCCCGAATGCCTTACCTCGATGGCTCTGTATTGTCTCCTAACAAACGACGACGAGCACGGACGGCAGGTCGCGGCAGCCGTCGCAAACTATTACAAACTCCGCGAACCGTTGATCGACGAATGGTTGAAAATCAGCGATTCGGAGTTCGGCTCGTCGTTGAAATTGCCGGATGGATCGCTACGCGAGCTGAATTCTGCTGGCGCGCGGACGCATTGGAGAAATATCCACGGCTTGGTCGCCCATATGAATCTGGGACTCTCACTGGATCTGGCTGGCAAGTGGATGAATGCGGAGCAGAAGGATCTCATGCGCCGTGTGATTGCCAAGGCGACGTATGGCAGGCGCTCGTATGGACAGGATGCGCCGGTTCGATTTCGCGATGTGAATTGGATGAGTTGGGATCTAACACACTTCATCGCGGTTGCAGCAATCGAGGGACTTCCTGGATTTGATGCGGAGGCATACGCCTCTGGGTTCGAGAGTGTGCGGGCATTTTGTGATTGGGGTATTGATGATTCGGGTGTGATCTTTGAGAGCACGGGAAAAAATCCCGGGGCGCTCGAGTTTCAACTGCTCTCGATGGTCATCATGGCGCGACGCGGTGAAAATCTCTTTGGTCACCCTCATTGGCGAAAGCTCCTAGAAGGGTCCATCCAAATGAGCTCGCCGACCGGACGAGTGATGGTCAACAGCGGCACCCAATACAGTCCATACAGTCGGCAAAAACTCTCGCGATACCTCGTCGCGGAACTCAAGTCGTTCTATCCGAACAGCCGTCTGGCGGATTATTGGCTCAATACTTTCGTTGATGATCCTCTAGCCGACCCAAACGACCGGAACCTGCTGCAGCCGCCAGACAAATTTTCTGCGGATGAGTATCGAAACGTGGTGTCGACTCTTAAGCGCCTACGCTTGCCCAGCGTGACTTATCCTGGCATGACTCGTAATGTCCTCTACGACGGTGACGTCAAGGCAACGACACGCGCCGATCTAAATTTACCGTTGGATTTCAGTGCGCCTACCTCCGGTGCGTTTTCTAGCTATAGCGATCAATCGCCAAATGCAGCCTGGATTCACATGTATGTGCGGCCTAACCACTATCTGGGTGCGGGCCACCATCACGCGGACTCCGGCATGTTCCACTTTTCGGCACTCGGCGTGGATTGGTTCACCCAGTCGCCATTGAGTCAGAAATTCGATGGGAAATACTACAATCTCGTGCAGGTGGATGGCGAGTCCGAGCCCACCGAAATCCCCGGCGGTCCGCTAGGTTACAATGGCGCTGCCACCTATCTTGGCGCGACTCTGGGTGGAAAAGCTTCAGTAGCCAGTGCGGATCTCACCTACGCCTATTCGTGGCGCTGGAACACCCAGCCGCCCCAGGTTTGGTCAAAGGAATTGATCGACATGGGATGGGAGCTCGATCCTTCTCCGGAAAACCTTCGCAAATGGGCGGGCACCTCCCGTTACAAAATGCGCCCTTGGTGGGCGAACTATACTTACTCAAATTACATCCCGACCTGTCGTGCGCCGTTCAATCCAATGAAATACGTTTTCCGTACCACCGCACTCATCCGTGGTGCGCATCCATACGGCATTGTGATTGACGACCTGAAAAAAGACGAAAGCCCCCATCTCTACCAGTGGGCTGGAATGCTAAACGGGGGCGTATGGAAAGCCGAGGTGGCGGGTCTTGCCGCAAATCAAGTGGCTCTGGCATGGAGAGAAGGCGACCCGAAGTTAGATTCCAGCGTGGATAAACCGGCCCTAACACCGAAACCGGGTGATCCTCTTCTGCTAGTGACGGTGCTTGGTATGGACAACAGCGGTGATGCCGGACGCCCGATGTTTCAGGTGGAAACCGTTACTGGACCCGCAGACCGCAACGGAAAACCGCAGTTCTACGATCGGTTAATGGTCAACCGCCGCGATCAGGAGGTCCGCTTTAAAGTGCTCCTGCTGCCAATCCGCTATGGCGATCATATGCCCGTAGTGAAAATGGACACTGCCACCGACTCTGCCACGGTGGCCTGGCCGGATCAATTAGACACGCTGCGTTTTTCCAAGGGTGAGGACTCCCGCTCGCGGCTCAGCGCCAGCCGTGGCGACGAGTTGATGATTCGATAGAGTCCACAATCCTTAAAATCCCCTGATGCTCCGTCGCTTGTTGTTTGCCTACCTGCTGCTTTTATGCCCGAGTCTACTCGCAGCAGAATGGCAGTATTCCGTGAAGACGGACGAAAAATCAGGGCGAGCCTTTCTATGGATCCCGTCGAATTGCCAACGCGTCCGGGGAATCGTTCTCGGTCAGCAGGTAATCCTCGAAGCTCGGATGTTTGAAGACCCAGAGATCCGCGCCGCCGCAGAAAGGGCAAGCCTCGCGCTTGTGTTAGTCGTGCCCGCAGCGATTGGTGAATACGATGAAAAGGGAAAGGGAGCGGAGACGCTTCAATCGATCCTCGACGGGTTGGCCAAGATTTCCGGCTATGAAGAATTAGCACAGGCACCACTTCTAACGGTGGGTCACAGTGGCGGAGCCATCTTCGCCTGGAACACGGCTTACTGGAATCCAGACCGCTGTTTCGGCGTAATCGGTCTCAAATCTGCGCCGATCCACCCACCGCCTTATGCGAAGAAGGCCCGCGGTAATTTCCCCGCCGCACTCGACGATGTGCCGGTGCTGGTCGTCACAGGGCAATATGAATCATGGGGCCTTCCGGACCAAGATGCGGAATATCACTGGCGCTGGGTAAGAGGTTCGTTGTTGGAGTTTCGAGCGTTGGGTCATAACGCGCTGATGAGTGCGCTTATCGAACCCGGGGTTACCCACTTCGGCTGGAGCGACGAACTTGCGCACTACCTAGCGATGTTCATTGAAAAGGCCGCCCAACGCAGAATCCCAGTAAACCCGCCCGACCCGCAGATGGGTGTTAGATTGCTGAAAATCCCGAAGGAATCCGGTTGGCTCACGGATCCAGTGTTTCCTGGGCCTCCCCAACATAAGGCCGCCGCCTGGCCGGAGTTTAAGGGCGATCCCTATCTCGCATTCTGGCACATTGACGAAGAAATGGCGTATGCTAACGAAATCTATGGTGCGGCACGCAAGGGGAAAAAGCTCCAAGCTGTGACCTTTGTCGATGCACAAGGCAAAGCCCAACAACCGATGTGGTTGCAGTCCGTCGAGGCGCAACCTCTCAATGACGGCTTAGATTTTCGAGTGACCGGAGAGTTTGTGAAAGAGACACCTCCAGAGCTTTCCGTGCCGCTAAAACAAACGCTGGGTCACGCGCCCGGACCGATTCAATTCCGCTTAATCGGCGGCTGGGCCGGTGGCGGCGAGCAGACCGGTCCGGACACTTTCCGTGTGAATCACGACCGTTTCTATTTCTCTAGGCCATGGGATTCATTGATAGTAATGGCTTGGCATCCGGGTGATGAACAATTTGCCTATGCTGAGCAGCCTTGTGCCATCCAACTGCCGGATCTGAAGAAAGCCGGTAAAGAACAACACATCACCTTTGCCCTCCTATCAGATATCGAAGTGGGGTCGAGAGGCGTTACACTAGAAGCTGCTTCTGATGCAGGACTTCCGGTTAGGTTTACGGTGATTGAAGGTCCTGCGGAAATTTCATCTGGCAACCATCTTGAAATCCATTCGCCGCCACCACGGAGCAAGTGGCCAGTGCGAGTGACCGTAGCTGCCTGGCAGGCCGGTCGCGCTGTCGATCCACCCGTGCATCCCGCTGATCCTGTCATTCAAAGTTTTCTAATCTATCATCCATGAAACGACCAAGACAAATTCTAGTGTCCACGCTGCTATTTGCGGGAGCCGCTGTCCGTTTTGCCACGGCACAGGATGCTCATGCGTTGTTAGATACGTTCGAGAAAAGGAAGCAAGCTATCATCAAAACTTTCGCGGATAACGGATCTGACAAATTCCAACGCGCGGAATGCCTCTTTGTCCTGGGACGCAATAAAGAGGCACTGGTCGAGGTAAATCAGGGATTGGATCCCTTGGTCCCCGGAAATAAGATGAATCGTTGGATGCACGGTGGCAACACCGGCTTCATTGGCTGGCCTGGAATCGATTGTTATATTCGCTTCGAGAAATTTCTCGATGCTGCCACCAAGGAACGTTACCGGAAAATTTATACCGGAGGCGTTTTTTACGCCAAGCTCTCCACCAGCAACCACAAGATCATGGCGGCCATGACTCGTTATCTAGCGACTCAGGTATGGGGAAAGGATTCGTTCAAGGCAGATCCTTATTTTTTAGAAAAGGATCCTTATATTATCGAAATGACAAAAAAGGCGAAGAATGCGCCGCCGGGATATGTGTGGGGAACCCGCTTCACGAATGGAGATGAAACTGGCGAGAAATATCTAAAGGAAATCCTCATGGCCACCGTGCGCGGCGGACCTGGTGAATACGCCTCACGCCCCTACGGCGCACAAAACGTGTTACCTCTACTTTCGCTGGCGGATTGTGCAAAGGATCCGGAGATGGCCAAGCAAGCGCGCATCGCTTATGAGATTTGCCTCGCCCAACTCGCACCGGCTTGGCTGCAAGGGCACCTTGCGACATTCGCACCGCGTTCTTATCCGGATACCGAGTCCCAGCAACCCTGGGGTTTCGCCACTCTGCCGTGGCTTTATTTTGGCGGCGTGGCTCCAGAACTTTTCAAAGCCAAAGCGGCGGCAGCAGCGGCAGTTAGTTCCTATCAGGCTCCTGTGCAAATCGTGAATGCGGCTACCGATCGATCAAAGCCATACTTCTATCGCGCTCATATTAATGGCTGGGCACTTAATCATTATATCAATCAAAACTACGCGCTTTTTTCACGATCATCAAAAGTGGGTGGGAAACCTTGGCAAGGTCAGAGCTACCCATGTGGTGTGATGTGGGAGGAGCCGGATGTAAACAAAGGCAGTCACCTTTGGATTACAAATCCTTCCGAAGATGAGCCCGGTAAAATGGGCAATCACACCCACGGTGTGCGTGCCCACGAACAGGAGATTCTTGGGAAGGACAGCCTGCTCTTCGTATTTCAAATGCCGGAGAACGTAACTTTTCCGTACGCCCTCGGTTATGTTCCCGGAGGCCACCGGGCATTCATCAACGACTCATCCACCACCGGCCGCATTTTCCTTCATTACGGCAGCGTGCTGATTGCCGTGTCCGCCACCCAGCCATTCGAATGGGATCCGGCGGGCGGAATTCGAGCCCCCGCCTCGCCCCCCCGTGCGGGTGATTCGGAATTCCGTGTGATGTCACGTTCTTGCGCCGTTGCAATCGAGACGGCTCTAACATCCGAATTCGCAGGGAAGGATCCGACGGAAGAACTGGCGAAATTCCGCGCGACGATCATGGGAAAAAGTTTGCTCAAAACTAGCGGAGAAAATCCGATGTCGGGCACTTACCGGAATCGTTTCGGAGATACGCTGGAATGCACGTTTGACGGTGCTGACAAAGTCAACGGGCAGGCCGTGGACTACAAGGCATGGCCTGTCTCCGAAAGCCCGTGGACAGCTCAAAAGGTCCCCGACGGGCTCCTCGAAATCACCGATGGAAGCAGCGTCAGAACTTATAACTTCACCGATTGGAAAATTATCGAAAAAAGTAGATAGACAGATCGTGTCTCTGAACTTCCAAATGAATTCCAACTTCCTCCATCGTCCATTGAATCAACACAGGTCCGCTTTTCTAACACTTATTTCTGCCCTCTGTTTCGTGCTTGCTTCCGCGTCTAGAGTGTCTGCGGAAACCGCGCCGGAACCGATGCTGCCCATCCGTGTGGAGCATCCGATCCTGCTCAAAAATGTGGAACCGCCATCGACGCGAATGGCAGTCACGCCCGTTGGTTTTGCGGCCGGATCGAACCTGCAATACCGCTGGGAGCAGGTGCAGGATGTCATGAGTCCGGTCGCGGCGCGGATGGACGCTGGCAAATCCATCACCTTCAGCACCACGAATGCGCGGGTGACCACGGCGACCTTTCCTGATTGGGGTGTTTATGAAATCCGCCTTACCGTCACCGACCCGCAAACCCACTTGTCCGCCAGCCGGAACACCTGGGTCAATGTATGGGATGCAAAATCCCACGTAATGACCGATGGCAGGGCCGATCCACTTTGCGCCGCTCCCGGGATACTTCCGCCTGTATCTGTGAGGTCGCTGGCCCCTGACCCCGGACCCTTTCGCCATCCGCGCCTGCTCTGCACGGACGCCGCTTGGCCAGACATTCACAAGCGCTGCTACGAGGGCAATATCCCCGGCAACGCATTCAAAAAGCTTCAGCGCGAGTTACTGGAAACCTTCGACTCTGGGAGCCATGATTTCGGCAAATTCTCGGAGACGCTCGATGCCTACACCAATTCCGGCCTCAAAGGCATTTCACCAGATTTAATGATGGGCATTGCTATGGAAAATTCCAATGGAAAACCTGACGGGTCGAAGGCGATGCACAACCTACTGTCCTATCAGGAAAAACTGCGCGACGCCTGTTTCGCAGCTTGGGTGTCCCAAGATCCGTCGGTTCCACACGCGAAGGTTCCAGAAGAAACGAAAGCAAGGTTCCGCAAGCTCGCCGGGATCGTCGCCGTGCTGGCCCACGAACACCTCCGCCACTGCTGGAATATGGAGACAGGTGCCTTCAACAAGGATGCCCCGCTCTACATTCGCGGACTCGACCAACTCGGCTGGGAACTCGGAAATTTTCCTAATCTTGCGCTGGCATACGACTTCGTCGCGTCGTGGATGACGCCCGGTGAACTTCGCGAAACCCGCGATTTCCTCTTCGCCGTGGCCGCTGGCAGGACCACCGGCGCGAGAACGGTCGATTTCGCCTCCGGGGTTCACAAGCGTCTCCTCCGCGGTTGGGAACAGAACGGCGATTTCATGAACATCGACGAAGCGCGTGTCTTGTGCTCGCTCGCCGTGGAGGGCGAGGAAAGCGGGATGTCGGACAAAGTCGTCAGCTTCTTCACGAACATCGTAAGGCCAGACGATTATGAGAAATCCGAGGATTTCCATCCCTGCGACTGGGTTCATTTTTGGGATCACGATGGCGGGCGCAAACAGCAGGGTGCTAGGCCGTATTCCGTCGCCGCGTCCTGGCCGCACGCGCGCAAGGCCGCTGTGGACAACCTCCAACGCGCCATCTGGTGGAACGATGATTGGTATGTCTCGCCCTGGGGATTCTCGCTGAACAAGGAGGCATACTACGGCTTCAGTACGCTCGGCCTGTGGCCCGCAGCGGTCGCCCACGCCATCCGCGGCGGGGAAAACCAGTTCGTCACCGGTTATTTCTATCAGACAGCGATCCATCTGTTGTATAGTTCATACGTCGGCCAGATCTCCCGAAAATCCGATCATTATCAGAGCAATGTGTATCTCTACGATCACCACGACGGCGGTGGCGACTACCGCCAGAACCACGTGCTGATCCTGAAATACATGTATCCAGACGACCCGCTCGTGGATTACATCTATTCGGCGGACGCACCGGCCTTTGAGTCCAGCCCTTACATTCCGTTTTTCATGTCAATCTTTGGTATGGACCCTGGAATCAAGGGCAGGCCTGTGTCGTTGCCGGAAATGGCTGCTGCGAAATCACCGCCACTTACCAAGGTGGACCCGCAACAGGGCACCGTGGTTGCACGCAGCGGTTGGCAGGAAGACGATATGGAGTTGTATTTCGACGACGGTTGGATCCCCACCGGCCACATGCACGCTGAGAAAAACTCGTTCTCGTTCTTCGCGCTTGGACGCGCGTGGGCGATCGCCCCGGGATACCACATCGTGCCGGCCAACTATCAGAGCGGCGTGATGATCCAAGATCCTGCTTTCGCGAGCGACCCGAAAACCGAGGGATACGTCGGCCAGAGTCCCAGCGAGATCCCTGCGGGTTCGTCCTACGCGAAATGTTTTCCAACCCCACCGGGCAGGCTGCTGGAGGTGATCGAAGCCCCAGATAAATCGTTTTCCCTCATGGCGGGCGATGCGAAGACCGCCTATGACTTCAGCTACGGGGGCGACAAACCGCTAGCGGACATGGAAAAACCCCGCTTAGATCATATGTATCCCGGGCTTTTCACTGAAATGACCGCCCGTATTCCGGACCTCAAGGACAACCTCCTGCACACCGAGAAGCTCAACAAGGACTACAACCCCGTCGAATATGCCTTCCGCACGATCCTCTTCGTGCGTGGCCAGAGACCCTACGCGCTGATCATTGATGACATCCGAAAGGATGGGACGCCGCGCAACTATCGCTGGACGATGAACTGCATCAACGCATTCGGCTCGCCCTCTGGCACCTTCGCTGACACGGATGATAAAGCAGTCAACTCATCCCTGCGAATCGCACCCGGAGCCACAAGCGGAGAAGCTGTCCTTTTCCATTTGGCAGACCAAGGCGACCAGCCAGGTCTTCCCCGTCTTCTAGTCCGTGATGTTTCACCCATAGCGCAAGGCCCGCATCCCGCCATCAGGTTGGTGGCACGTGAAGACGAGGTCCAGTCCAACCGTGTATTTATCGACCGCAATAACGTTGTAGAACCCATGTATCGCATGCTGTTTTTCCCCTTCCGCACTGGCGAAAAAGCGCCGCTGACTACATGGGATCCCGACGGGAAAATCCTCAGAATAGACTTGCGCGACGGCACCACGCACACCATCTCCTTCGACGAAACAAACCCCGACCACCGCACCCGCGTCTCCTTCACCGCATCGTCTGCCAAGAGTCCATCCTCACACTGAAGCCATCCATTTCCGCAATTCACAATGAAAAACCCCACCACCAAAATTGAATCCTTCCAGTCGCTAAACATGAAAACCACAGCCTTCATTTCATCGTTCGTCGCTTTTCTAATAGCTGCGGCCTTAGCGGCAGACCCGCTCATCCAGCTCGACCATTGCGACGTCTCGTGGGACAAGCCAGGTGTCGGTTCGCAGGATTCCATGCCGCTCGGCAACGGAGACATTGGCCTTAACGTTTGGACCGAGGCTAACGGTGATTTGCTTTTTTACATTAGCAAGTCAGATGCCTGGACGGACAACGACGCAGGTGGTGAGGGCCTCGCGAAGGTGGGTAAGGTCCGGGTCAGCCTCTCGCCCAATCCCTTCGCATCCGGCAAATTTCGACAGACACTTGTGCTGCGCGATGGTGAGGTGACGATCACGGGCGGATCGGCCGGATCCGAAGTGACGTTAAACGTGCGCGTCGATGCGAATTTGCCGGTAGTGCGTGTCGAGGCCGTCGGCGAAAAACCCCTCGAAATGCGCGTCGCCCTCGAACCCTACCGCTTAGAACCAGCGAAGGATCTCAACGCTGATACATTGGTGAAAAACTCAGATAACCACGTAATTTGGTATTACCGCAATCTAAACAAGAAAGCCCCGCAGGCTGAAAACCTGACCTTCGGCGCGATGATAGAAGGCAAAGGCATGGTTCGCGAAAACGACACCACGTTGAAATCGGCCGGTCCTGCCAAGGAGTGTGACCTCGCCGTCCATGTTCTCACCACACAAGCGGCCAAGACGGAGGACTGGTTGTTAGATCTCCACAAACAAGCAGCAACCACGGACGCTGTCGAGGCGGGAAAGGCGCTCAAGGAGCATAAGGCATGGTGGGACTCATTTTGGCACCGTAGTTGGATTTTTGTTAGTGGAGGCAAAGAGGCGGATACGGTGACTCGCGGCTATGCACTCCAGCGCTACATCACTGCCTGCGCGGGACGGGGTGCCTATCCGATTAAGTTTAATGGTTCGATTTTCGTAGTGGACAATCCCACTCTCAATAAGGGCAATGACAAGGTCACCGGCCAACAAATCGTTCTGCCTGTGACGGCGGATCACCGCGAGTGGGGCGGGCAATACTGGTTTCAAAATACCCGTGCGATGTACTGGCCACGGCTCGCTTCCGGTGACTTCGATATGATGCGTCCCTTGTTCCGCATGTATGGGCAGGTGTTGAAAAATAATGCCTCTCAAGTGAGGGAATACTATGGTCACGATGGCTCCTACATGGCCGAGACAGCACGTTTCTACGGCGGTATTCCTAACATTAAGGCAGGCGAAGCTGGAAATTATACTAAACATTATTTTACTCCGGTGTTAGAGCTTAGTGCGATGATGCTCGATTACTACGACTACACGGGTGACAAAGCATTTCTTGCTGAAACTCTGCTACCCACGGCGCAGGCGGGTCTCACCTTTTTCAAAAACCACTTTCCGCACGACGAGACGGGCCGACTGCGGTTGGAGCCGGACAACGCCATTGAGATGTATTGGGCTGTGCGTAATCCGCTGCCAGACATTGCCGGTCTCCACTGGGTGCTCACACGCCTTTTGGAACTGCCAAATGGGGCCGTGGACTCTGCTACCCGCGACGGGTGGAAACAATATCTAGCAGAGCTTCCTCCCGTGCCGGTGGGCATGAAAAACGGCGTGAAGATGCTACTGCCTTATGAGGAGGGACAGGAGGCCAAAGCGCATAATTTCGAGAACCCCGAGCTCTACGCTGTCTATCCGTTTCGCCTTTACGGTTTGGGCAAGCCTGACATCGGGCTGGCCAAGGCAGCTTATGAATCCCGCATTCACAAGGCGCACCATTGCTGGGGCCAAGATCCGATGCAGGCTGCCTTCCTCGGTTTAACTAACGATGCGAAACAAGGGGTGATCACTAACTTTTCGCAATATGATAAACGCCTGCACTTCCCCGCATTCTGGAACAAGGGACATGATTACGAACCGGATCAGGACAACGGCGGCAATGGCGAGCAGGTTATGCAAAAAATGATCATGCAGTGTGACGGTACCAAGATCCTGCTGCTCCCCGCATGGCCGGAGAATTGGAACGCTGATTTCAAACTCCATGCGCCGCTCAATACCACGGTGGAGGGCTGTGTCACAAATGGCAACTTGGTATCTCTTAATGTTACTCCGGCCTCACGCCGTGCGGATGTTGTTGTCCAGGCGCCCTTTAAACTTCCACCTCCTTGATCTCAGATTCAACTCTAAGCCAAACATGAAACTCACCCTTTCTATCACCCAGCTCTTGCTTTGCACAATCATGTATGGAGCAGAGCCATCGACCGAACGTATCGGCATCGAGAACGACTACGCAAAAATCAACGCCGAGGCCGAAAAAGCCTCAAAAATCCCACTACGGCCCGCAGCTGAACTCAACGTGCGCGATGGGATGCCTAATCTATTCGCTAAGCTCGAAAAAGGTGATCCGGTTACGATTGCCTACTACGGCGGTAGTATCACCGCTGGCCCAGGCTGGCGGACGATCACCATGGACTGGTTTAAGAAGCAGTTTCCCAAGTCTAACATCACCGAAGTAAACGCCTGTGTGGGCGGTTCCGGTTCCCTAGTAGGTGTGTTTCGCGCGGACCACGATCTGATTGCGAAAAAGCCGGACGCTGTGTTTATCGAATTCTCACTCAATGATGTGGGCGATGTCCGTGACCGTCCTGTGGAAGTTGCGGGTGCTGTCGAGGGCATCGTGCGCAAGCTTTTGCAGTGCAACCCGGAAACCGATATCTGCTTTGCCTATACGTTGCATTCCAGTGCGGTCGACTTGCTCAATCAGGGGAAATTCAGCGCATCGGTCTCGCTGCATGAATCCGTCGCGGAACATTACAAAATCCCTGCAATTCATCTTGGCGTCGAAGCTTCGAAATCAGCAGCCGAGGGCAAACTTGTCTTCACTGGTCCGAAAACTCCAGACGGCAAGGACCCGCAGGGGCGCATCATTTTTTCTAACGACGGCACTCATCCATCTGAGATTGGCCACGCACTTAATGGTGCGGCGGCCATCCGTGGACTAGAGAAAATGCGCGTCGTTACCCGCGCCGCTCCTCACGCACTGCCAGCCGCTCTATCAACTGTGCCTTGGGAAAAGGCAAAGACCATCGCTGCCGAAGGCCATGCCGAATTCAAGGGCGATTGGGAACAACTAACCGCTGCCAATGGGCCCGCCTGCCGGCGTTTCGGGAAGAACTTCTACACTTGGTTTCCACACCTTTATCGCACCGGCCTTCCGGGTGCTTCCGTTACGGTGAGATTTCGCGGCACCCACGTGGGCATTAAGGGTATGGAAGGCCCGGATTCGGGCATCGTCAGCGTGAAGATGGATAACACGCCATCTTTCAAGCAGACGCTTTTCACGGCCTATGCTAGCGCATGGGTGTATGTCGGTTCGCCGCTGCCCGAAGTGACGATGGGAGACCACACGGTAACTTGGACGCTACTCGATGAAACGCCGCCTAAGGAGAAGCTACTCAGTGTGAAAAAGACAGATCAGGATTTCCGTGACCATCCTGAGAAATACAAAAACAACACCCTATCAGTCGGACAGATTCTTGTGTTGGGGGATCTCCTCGATGAAAACAGTAAACCCATACCTTGATAGAAAATGAAATTTCTTCGATTGATTGCAATCCTACTAGGTTTTTCCGCGATCGTGCAGGCCAGGCCTCTATCTGAATTCATGGGGCCGACTGCGCCTGCTTCACAGACGGTAGTCATCAAGAACTCCAGCGACCAAGACGTGAAGATCGAATTTTTCCGTCCCGCCGGTGTTCTATCAAATGAGCGACGCCCCGCGATCCTGTGGATTCACGGCGGCGGCTGGGTGGCTGGGACTACCGATGCGACTACGCCCCACGCGCGCTATTTCGCCAGCCGTGGAATGTTCGCTGCGAATGTTGCCTACCGCCTTGCGAGTCCGGGTAAGGTCACGGTTGCAGATTGTCTCGAAGATTGCCGCGCGGCGATGCGCTATCTGCGAACGCATGCGGACGAACTCGGCATCGATCCCTCACGCATCGCCGTGGCGGGCGACTCGGCAGGCGGCCATCTTGCCGCCGCACTTGGTACGCTGCCAGACGCGGAGACCGTTGTTTCCTCCCGTGCCGATGCCATGTTACTTTATAATCCCATCGTGGACATGACCGAGGGCGACTGGATTCGCTATGCGGTCGGTGGCGAGGCGCTTTCTAACAAAAAATCTCCACGTCCAACGGCCCCGAGTGAGGTGGCTCTCGCACGCTCGCTCTCGCCGATTTTTAATGTTAGGGCGGGACAGGCTCCAGCGATCTTACTTCATGGCCGTGCCGATCACGTGGTGCCTATCAGCCAGGCGGAGCGTTTCGCAGATGCGGCCCATACTGCGGGAAACCGCTGTGATTTGGTGATTTACGAAAATGACATCGGCCACGCGTTCGTGCTTGCGGGCTACAAATATCCCGAGTCGGTGGTGGTTGAGGCCATTCGAGCTGGCGATCGTTTCCTCGCATCACTCGGTTGGCTGGAGGGCGAGCCTACACTTACGATCTCCAGTCCACCGGCATGGGAAATTCCCAAAAACTAACACTTTTTTATCATGAAGCACCTCTATTTAGTCATCCCGTTTATTTCGCTCTCCATAGGCCTTGCATCTCTGTGTGCCGCAGATCTTCCTGCCGATGTTTACCCCGGTCTGCGCGGGTCAGATGGGAGCTTGCTTCCTAGCGTGGCAGATCACCTCGGTCGCGAAGTGCGCATCGTCGATCGCAGACTTGATCCAGAAATGCTCAAGCGTCGCAACAACTTCGGCTACACAGAGGACGAAATTCGGAAATACTTTAGTGCACCCCAGAAGATAGTGCTCGATGAAACTGGATTGGACCGCAGTTTTCTAACACCCGTGGCTCAGCCGGGCGTGCATCCTCGTGTGATTTTCAATGCTAGCGATCTTCCCGCGATCCGCCAGCGTCTTGAAACCACCGAGGCTGGGCGTGCTGCGATTTCTGGAATTCGCGATCATCTTTTGAAAATCATTACGGGTCCCCATGCGAATTTGGCCGAGCAATATCAGGCGCTCGTGGCAGGAAAAATCCCCGAGCCTCTCGACAACAATGTCGCCTATTGTCTGATGTATGAATCATTCCGCTGCCTTGTGGACAAGGACGACGAAGGTGGTAAGCGCGCCGCAGCGGCCATCACGACTTTCTCAAGTGTTGTGAGCAAGGAAATTGCTGCCACCCGCGCCAATCCGCGCAACTCGGCCGGCCTCAACGACGCGCGCATCATCGCCCAAGGGCCGTCCCGCGAGTTCACCCTCGGGCTGGATTATGACTTCGCCTACAATTTCATGACCAAGACCCAGCGTGATAAGGTGCGAGGCGTGCTCGTCGAAGTGACCGCTAACATGACCGGCATCGGCTGCGAAACGCTCGGCACCCTACATAGCGGCACTAGCAACTGGATATCGTGGGGAGCCCGCGCTCTCTTCGCCATCTGCGCGATCGAGGGCGAGCCTGGTTACGACTCCGCCACCTTCCGCCGTTTCGCCGACGCGCAAATCAATTTCATTAACTCCATCTATCCGACCGGTGAGGCCTTCGAGGGCTGGGGCAAGAATTTCATGTTTCTGGAACACCTTGTGATTCTCGCCAAGCGCGGCGAAAAGCTTAACATTCTCGGCCATACCAGCATTCGCGCCGCATATAACAATTATTTTATCGCCTCGCTGACGCCATGGGGCAACAGCTTCACGTTCTGCGACTCGCAGGCCCGTTCCGGTGGAAAGATCGCCCGCAATGCCGATGTTCTGATGTACCACAGCTTATTCCCGAAAGACGTCGCTGGAAATTTGATCTATCGAAACCAGATCGCAGGGGATTATTCGAACGTCGGGGCCAAGGCGGTGAATACTCGCCACCCGTTTTCTACGATGGACGCGCTCTGCTGTGCGATCTTCGCCAGTGACGTCTCCCCGATAACCCGAGAGGAGGAATTCGCCACCGTCACCAAAGACCGGCCGCTCAGTTATTTCAGCGAAGACACCTGCAATCTAATCACCCGCTCGGGGTGGCAGCCAGACGCGCTTTACCTGAACTATCTGAACCGTGCCATTCCCGGCGGCCACCAATACGCCGACCGCTCGCATTTCAATCTCTATGGCAACGGGCGATTTTGGAGTATCTATCAGTCATCGCGCCAAGTAAAAGAGCAGTATGGCCCAATTATGCGCTCGGTGGTCATGGCCGATGGCGAGGGGCCTTCCTCTGCGGAGGCCCGTTGCGTGTTTGTAGTCGATTCGCCGCTTGCCACTTTTATCGCCAGTGACTTGTCGAATCCATGGAATTTCCAGACCGCAGGATTCACCAAGCCTCCCGCAGGAATTCCACGCCAGGGCAAGACGCTCACTTATAATGATTTTCGCCTTCACCGCTCGCCGTTGCCGTGGATGGACTTACCTATCAGCCATCTTCCCGATTGGTATAGTTCGGAAAAACCGGACGCCGCCAAGCTCGGCGCTGGCGAAAACAGCCGTGGCGACTGGTATCGCAGGCATGAAGTGGGCAAAGCCTTCCGCACCATCGGCCTCGTCCGTGGCAAGCATCCTTACACTCTGGTCTTTGATGACATTCAGATTGATAATAAGCGTCATAATTATGTTTGGGGCATGACGCTCGCGCCTGATGTTGCACTCGGCAGCATGCGTGTGACCTCATCGCTGCCTGATGCGGCAGAGGCTGATATTATTCTAACTGAAAACGAGAAGCCTGATCTCAGCAACGCGCTTCCCTCGGCCAATCGCCGCCATTTGCTCGTAAGGGTGCTCGATGCTGCGCAGCTCGGCGAAACGCCTGCCGTGGTCGAGCGAGTGGCCGTGCCCAATCCGCCGCAGTCGGATATCTCGCTCAACCGCTTTCATCTAACCAGTGAGGCAGTGAGTCCTAGTTTCAAGCTGCTACTTTTTCCCCACCTTGATGGCCAGTCTTTGCCAGCCACGAAGTGGAATGACAAGCGCGATCAACTGAGCATCACATGGCCGGATCAGACCGACACCGTCAGATTCACCTCAGGCAATGATGGCCGCACTCGTGTGAAACTCACCCGTGAGGGTTCTGAATCCGTAAGCCTTCCTTGATCCAGTCATACCGCCATGATTTTAAAGCGTAGATATTTCTCGATTGGGACTTGCTTCCCCGCCCTTGGCTCACTCATTTTCATCTACATTAAACCACTTCATCAAATTATTATATCTTAACATATTATGAGAAAATTACTTCTTTTGCTACCCCTGAGCTTGAATCTCGTTCGAGCAGCCGAGTCCATCCCTGCGCACTTGCCGGATGAACTGTCTGCCGAGCAAATCCTGAATGGCGAGTATCCATTCCCACCTTCGCCGGTGTCCGCAGTTACAAATAATGACGATGGACTCGATCTCAAGCGGTTCGGAAAAACGCCTGCTCCTGGTGTCCACCCGCGCATTTTGATCAGTCCAGATGAATTGCCTGAGTTGCGACGTCGGCTCAAAGAAACCGAATGCGGCAAGATGGCTCTATCCGTTTTGAAAGAACGGATCAATAATGCCCTCGCTAAACCTGGTTGGAGTAGTGACTTGTATCAGTTACTTGTTAAAGGTGATCTACATGCACTCGACACCGCACTCGACCAGCATAAAGGTGAGTTTCCTGGCGTTGGCCATTATCAGCCATATCTAATGGCGCTGACTCTTGAAGCACTGCGTTGCCTGATTGAAGAAGACAAGGTGGGTGGCGCGAAAATTGCCACAGCGATCGATACCTATTCGCGGTTCATGGAACCGTATCTTGATCGGTTCGAAAATACCCCGCTCAACGACGATGTTTGGAGGATGCGTCTGCCCCATCCCGATAAAAACAACTGGCGCGATAGCATCGGCGGGCGCGACGTCACCGGGTATCACCTGCTCGGCTACGCCTATGATTTCGGTCACCCGTTCATGACCGAACCGCAACGCGCTAACGTGCGCGGCCTTATCTCTAAGGCAACTAAGGGCAAAGTCTGGATGGGTGCCCGCTCGCCGCATCATTTTCGTGACTGGAACTGGGTGGCCATCGGGATGCAAACGCCTTTGATGTCGCTGGCGATTGAAGGCGAGGAAGGCTATGACCCGCGGGTATATAAGCTGGGCGTGGAAATCGCCCGCGATTATCTCACCTACGCCATTTCTCCCTCCGGTGTTTCGACTGAGGCGGTGGGATACACACAATTCGGTCTCAATTGGCTCAATCCATTTGTCATCGCGGCTACTCGGCGAGGCGAAAAATTACTAACACACACTCATTTTAGAAGCATGCTCGATTGGTATATCCAGAGCATGGTGCCCTCCGGCGGACGCTGGATCAGTCACGGCGATGGCGGCGATGGCGGGCCTTCCGTTAGCACCGTTACCATGTGGAAGTACTTCCTGCCTTCCGACGGAAAAGCCGATTACCTCTGGCAGTCGTTCCTGAAATCTAACGAGAACAAACCCTACACTGGCAATCCCCACATGATTGAGGCGTTGCTCTGGGCTTCTGATGGAATCAAAGCGGCCAACGGGCAGCCAGTGGACTATCAGGCGGGCGCTAAGCTAAAAATGCCGATCACGTGGTTTGATTCCGTTCGCAGTTCGCTCATTGCCCGCGAGGATTGGAAGACTGACGCAGCGTCCACGCAATTTGAATGCCGCACCGATTCCTTCAGCGCCAGCCATGAACATTCTGACCGGGGACATTTCACCTTTACCGCGCTAGGACGAGACTGGTCTAAAGACAACTTCCGTTCTGTCGAAACAAGGCACCACAGTTGTATTTTGGTTGATGGCAAAGGGCAGGGCTTCTGGCCGGGACCTGGAAAATGGTTGGGCTTGGAAGACAAAGGCAACTTTCTAATTGCGGCCTGCGATGCGAAAGAAGCTTACGACGGGATGTGGCCCAAGCAGGCAGAAACCGATCCGTCCGACTCCCCTCGTTATCAATTTGAGCGTTGGAAGGAGTACGCAAGCGCTTCGGATAAATTTCGCCAGCGCATGGACGGTTTGAAAGGTGAACGCGATATGCGCCCCTCAATCCGCGCCGCTTGGGAGCCGTATTTTGACAAAGGCGGCGGCCCTCACTTATGGGATGAGGACACCTGGCCTATCCGCTTTCCATTTAATCCAGTGCAACGCGCATTCCGCACACTCGTCTTTGCGCGTGCGCCCCAGCCTTATCTTTTAATCGTGGACGATTTTCAAAAGGACGATCAGGAACGCCTCTACGAATGGCTAATGCAGACCGGCGAGAACACCGAAATAGCGTCATTCAAGGACAATGACATTATTTTATGTGACGCCACGGTGAAGCGTGACGACAAGGGCCTCGTTAAGCCACAGAAAGGCGATCGTCAGTTGTTAGTTCGTATTCTGAACATGAACGAACCCAAGCTGGAACGCGATTATCAAACGCGGCCTTCCGTGCGTTTGGAAATGTTTGAACGCCGCGACACGCTCACCCCCGCGATGGAGGCTGGCAAAATGTCTGGCGGTCGATCGTTCGGCTTAGATAAACGTTTAGTAATCGCTAGCCGCTCCGTGGCTCCAGATTTTCAGATCTTGCTGTTCCCACACAAAAACGGTGAGCCTCTGCCCGTGACTGCATTTGATGAAGGCCATACAAAATTGACGGTTGAACTCGCAGGACAAGAGACGGTGTATGGCCTGAGCAAATCCACCGAAGGTAGAACACTAATAAATTTAACTAACAAATGAGACTATTTTATTCTTTCGCACTCGCAATGGCGTGGTTTCTGGGCCCAACGCTCCGGGCTGAGGTTGCCCCTGCCATGATTCCTTACGAATGTCCCGAGTGGTTTCGCGATGCCAAGTTCGGGATCTGGTCTCACTGGGGGCCTGACTCGGTATCAGGGATTTTTAACAACTACGCCCACGATCTTTACACGCAGGGCTCGCCGGAATATCAGTGGCAGTTAGAGCATTTCGGCCACCCGTCGCAATTCGGTTATAAAGATGTGATCCATTCGTGGAAGGCGGAGAAGTTCGATCCCGATGTGCTCATCGCCAAATACAAAGCGGCAGGCGCGAAATACTTCGTCGCGCTGGCGACACATCATGACAATTTCGACAATTGGGATTCCATTTGGAACGAATGGAACTCGGTTAAAGTTGGCCCGCATAAGGACATCGTCGGTCTGTGGCGAGCCTCGACGTTGAAAGCGGGACTGCGCTTCGGCGTTTCCAGTCACGCGGATGAACGTGGTTGGAATTACATATTCGGCGCGCAAGGTGCGGATACGACAGGACCGAAAGCCGGCGTGCCTTACGACGGGCATTTGACCAAGGCCGACGGGAAGGGCCAGTGGTGGGACGGACTCGATCCGGCAGCACTCTATAATCATCCGACGAACGCCAAAGATTCGCCACCGTTAGAATGGAAGGAGCTTTGGTTCAAGCGCCATACTGACCTCGTGGACAAATATCAGCCTGACTTGCTCTATTTCGACAGCGGTATTCCACACGGAAAGTTTGGAGTTCAATTGATCGCGCATTATCTCGAGGAAAACACCAAAGCGCATGGTGGCAAAGTGGAAGCAGTCGTGAACGTGAAAGCAGGTACGTTCGTGCCCGATTACGAACGCGGTATGGCAACGATGATCATGGACCGACCATGGCAGGGCGAGACATCGCTCGGCGGTTGGTTTTTCCTCGGTGGCCCGCACGTGGATCCCGCCTCGGTGACGAAGAGTCCAGACATTGTAATTCACATGCTTGCCGACATCGTGAGCAAGAACGGGAATTTCTTGCTCAACCTGCCGCAGCGTGGCGATGGCAGCCTATATCCTGAATGTGAAACCGTGCTCGATGAGCTCACGAAATGGATGCCTACTAACGGCGAGGCCATCTTCGGGACGCGCCCGTGGCTGCTATTCGGTGAAGGCCCGACGCAACGGCCTGAGGCCAAATACATGAACGAACTGAAGCAGCCGCTCACCTGGCAGGACGTGCGTTTCACCACCAAAGGTAATGTGCTTTACGCCATCGTATGCGGCATCCCGCAAGGCCCGCTGCAGATCAAATCGCTGGGCAAACTTGGTCGCTCATTTTCATCGATCGAACTGCTCGGCAGTCAAGAAAAGGTGCAATATAAGGTTGAATGGGAAGGTCTAACCATTCAGCCGATGAAAACTTGGCCGTGCGCTCACGCCGTCGTGTTTAAAATCAAACTCTCTCCATGAAAATCTCACCATCGCTTTCTGTTTGTTTTCGCCCCACCAGGATAGTCGGATTACGCAGACTAGTTCACTTTCACATTTAATCTCACGAAGCGCGCCCGAAGTTCAGGTTAATGCATCGGTAGCATCATCGTCACCCACAAATAATACTAATGAATTCAACCAAACTCTGTTTACTATCCCTGCTTTTCTGCTGTTCCCGAGAGCTTGCGGAAGCCGAACCAAGAACCCCGGAATCGGCCATCATGCCAATAGAAAAAAGCCGCCACATTGATTTTATGAAGCAGATCCAAGAGGCCAAAGGGGCGATTGATTTTGTTCTCATTGGCGATTCAATCACTGATGGTTGGCCAGGCAAAGCAAAGGACACGTATGCCGAATTCCTACCTTGGAAACCCTTGAACTTGGGAGTGAGTGGAGAGCAAACCGAACAAGTGCTCTGGCGTCTCCTCCACGGAGAATTGGAGGGTTACCGTGCCAAAGCCATTATGATTCTAATCGGCACAAATAATCTGGGCCACTTCGGAGACGAAAAACCGGATTGGACTGCCGCAGGTGTTAAAAAAATTGTCGAAACAGTTGAGGAAAAACAGCCTCAAGCTAAAATTCTGCTGCTAGGGATTTTTCCACGGAGTGCCAAAGCCAACGACAGTATGCGCATGCGAGTGATCGAAACCAATAAGTTGCTGGCCGCGCTGAAATTCGGGCCGCAGGTGACTTATCTCGATATCTCCGACAAATTTTTGGACGCGGCAGGGGATATCTCCCCGGAAATTATGCCGGATTTTCTACATCCGAACGCCGCCGGATATAAAGTCTGGCTCGATGCCGTTAAGCCCACTCTGGAGTTGATGATGAAATAACCAAATAGCGTTACTAACACTATTTGGAAATTTTAAGAATATTACTCGTAACCGACAAGGCATTCTCATCATTCCCCAGGCATGAAGCGATCTCAATTTTAGCATCACGAGCACCCAAACGCGCTCTATCAGACGACCGTGCTGGAAGATGTCTCCGACATCGGCTAGGGCTAATTATTGGCAGACCGATACGTCGGTGGGAAAGAAGTCGTGGAGCCACATCCGCGACGAAGAATTCAAATCGCCCAAACAACTCATCAACGAATTCGTCGACGTCGTGAGCAAAAACGGAAACTATTTGCTGAACATCAGATCCCGGGCCGGCGGCACCATCCTGGACGAAACGCGCCAACTGTTGCTGGCGTTCGGTGCGTGGTTGAAAGTTAACGGGGAAGCCATCTACGGTCGCCGCCCGGCCGCCATTGCGGGCGAGGGTCCCACAAAACTCCAGCCGAAAGGACCCGGTCGCGACAAAGTGGAGTCGCCCTACGGTGAAAACGACTTTCGGGCCGCCTCAAAGGATGGAAAGCTCTACGCCATCGCACTGGGCTGGCCGCAAAATGGAGCCTGGGCCATAACCTCGCTGGCAGACGGGAACATCTCCTTGTTCGAAGGCAAAATCGAAGGCGTCAAATTGCTCGGTTCCAGTGAAAAAACCGCTTGGACGTGCACCGCGAAGGGCCTTGAAATTAAGGCTCCCGCGACCCAGCCGTGAGAGCACGCCTTTGTTTTCCGCCTCAGTTTGTTCACACCTACCATCGCTTTCGGAACCAAGAAACACCATTAACCGCTCCGCAACTATGAAATTCTCACTCGCCTTGTTTGCCGTTATCATTTCCTCGTTGGCATCCGCCCAAACCACGCCGCCCGCTCCGTTGACTCCGCCGGTGCAGGATCAAGGCCTGCCCTACACCCGTTCTGCGGTGATGGCCGCTCTTGCGAAAATCAAGGATGGGATTGCCGCCTTTCCCGGAAGTCGCTATGGCTACATCAAAGGCTATCGGGTCCGGTTGGACGACACCGATCTTCTTCAGGCTGAAGCGGTGGAAAAGGATGGAGTGCTTTATGTCCCCGGCGCTTTTGCCGCCGCGGCCGCGCTCAAGGAGATCAAGCCTGCACCGGTGCCAGCGGACCTGGCTTCGATTGCTGATCGCTGGGTTTACGCGCCCGCAGAACTCGTGCCGCAGGCTCCGGGCGCGAACCGGACAACGAAGCTCACCTATGATCCGCCCGCAGAAATGGCCACGCTGACCGTCAAGGGCGCCACCTACTACTCCCTGGCGGATGTGGCCAGGAACTTGGGCATGAAGGTCACCACATATCCACGCGGCCTGTATTATGTTGGAGAAACGCCGTTGGTCTTCAGCAAGACGGAAGCAGCCTTGTTCGACAGCGTGGTCGCCCTGTTCGACACGCCCGAAAAACTGGCCGACCCCGATCTTTACGCCCGGTCCATCCCATCGCTGTCTCGCCAAGGGAAATGGACGAGTTACGTCAAAGCCTCACCTGAACAGATTGCTCTCTTGAACGGCCCGGAAACGGACTGGCCGATCACCCCTAAATCCGAATACGACTACCAGGGTTTTGACGAAAAGCTGCTGGGTTCAAAGAGGCCGGCCCCGGGCCTTTATCCACGCGTGCTCTTTAGCCCGGAGGATGTGCCCATGCTCGCAGCGCGGGTGAAAGGCACGACCAACGGGCAGATGTCGCTCGCGGAGATGGAACACAATTTCCGCAAAAGCTGGTGGGACCCTCAGACCAGCGACGGGCAGGTGTTTGAAAAACTCGCCAGCGGCAATGTCGCCGGGTTGGAGTGGGATTGTCCTCCCGGAACTCCGGCGGGTTCCTATCCTCACATTTTCAAAGGGCAGAAACCGGGCATCTATTCTTCGCATATTTCGTATGTGGAAGAGTGCCTCACCACGATGGCTTTATACTGTCTGCTGACGGCGGATGATGAACACGGCAAGAAAGCGGCGGCGGCGATAGCCAACTATTACAAACTGCGGGAGCCTTTGCTGGACGAGATCAATGCGACCAGCGATTCCGAATACGGCAGCAGCTACCAGAGGCCGGATGGATCGTTGGTGACCCTGAACGGTATCGCCGGATCAACCTCGCATTGGCGAACTCACGGCGGCGGGGGCGGGGGCATCGGTGCTCACATGAACCTAGGGCTCGCTTTGGATTTTTCCGGCAAATGGATGACCGGCGAGGAGAAAAATTCCATGCGCCGATTTATCGCCAAGGCGACCTATGGCAAGCGCGCTTACGGCCAGGACGGCCCCCGGCGCTGGCGCGACATCAACTGGGTGACTTGGGATTTGTCGAGTTACCTGGCGCTGGCCGCGATCGAAGGCTTGCCGGGATTCGATGCCGAAGCCTATGCCGATCAGGTGGAGACGGTGCGCTCGTTTTGCGAGTGGGGCATCGATAACTCGGGCGTCGTCTATGAGTCCAATGGCAAGACGCCCGGTGGATTCCAATTTCTCACCCTTTCCATGGTGGGCATGGCGCGTCGGGGCGAAAACTTCTGGGGACATCCTCACCTGCGAAAACTTCTTGAAGCGCAAGTTCAGAGCACCTCGCCAACGGGCCGCGTGACCGTGAACTCTGGCACGCAATACGTCCCGTTTAGCCGCCAGTTTCTTTCGTTCCAGTTTGTCGATGAATTAAAAACGTTCTTTCCTGCTGAACGCAACGCCGACTATCTCCTGACCATCGCCGGGCAATTCGGGAACGGTAACGAGGCGATGATGCGTCGCGGAACGCCTGGCCCATTCGACCCCAAGACGTATGCCGCCTCGCTGAACAAGGTGTCCAATCTGCGGATGCCAAGTCCGACTTATCCAGGCTTCGTTTACAGCGCGCTCTACGATGCGGATTTCAAACCGGTCACGCGCGAAGATTTGAAGCTGCCGCTGGATTTCAACGCACCAGTGCATGGTTTATTTTCCAGCTACAGCGACAACACGTCTGCGGCGGCATGGATCAATCTGCTAGTGCGTCCGGATCATTATCTGGGAGCAGGCCATCACCATGCCGATGCGGGCATGTTTCATTTTTCGGCGCTCGGGGTGGACTGGTTTACGCAATCGCCCTTTAGCCAGGCCTACGATGGAAAGCTCTACAACTTGGTGCAGGTGGACGGGCATTCGGAAGCGGAAAGCATCGACGGCGGCGTCAACGGCTATAACGCAAAAGCTAAATATCTCGGCGCGATCAGTCGGCCACTGGGCGCGGTCGCCTCGGCGGATTTAACTTATGCCTACAGTTACCGTTGGATGACACAAGCGCCTCAGACATGGAACGACACCATGAAAGCACTCCCTTGGGAACTGGAACCGGATCCCGAGGTGTCGCGCATTTTTGCCGGGACCGCTCGCTATAAGATGCGTCCTTGGTGGTCCTCGCCGAATTTCACGAACTACTTTCCGACCTGTCGCTCGCCGTTCAACCCGATGCAGTATGTTTACCGCAGCACCGGCCTGATCCGTGGAGCGCATCCCTACGGTTTTGTGATAGACGACCTCGACAAAGACGGTCAGCCCCACCTCTTTCAATGGGCGGCCATGCTCAACGGCGGTGTAGGGCAAGCCGAGGTGCCGGGCCTCCCTGCGAACCAAATCGCTCTGGCCTACCGGGCGGGAGATCCCAAGTTGGATTTGCACGAAGTGAAACCCGCCATTCACCCTCAATTAGGCGAACCGCTGTTGTTAGTTTGCGCCCTGGGTATGAAAGAAAGCGGCGACGCAATGCGGCCCCTGATCCAAGTGGAAACCGCAGAAGGCCCAAAGACTAAGGCCGGAGTTCAGCAATTTTATGATCGTTTGTTAGTTAATCAACAGACTCAATCCGTCGTTTACAAAATCTTGCTGTTGCCATTCAAGTCCGGCGAAACCTTGCCCGCCGTCACCTATGACTCTGCTCAACAAAGCGCGCTCATCCAATGGTCGGATCAGAGCGATGCCCTGTCATTCAGCAACAGTGCGGAAAAGCGGACGCGGGTGAAAATCAGTCGAAATAACGCTGCAATTCTCGAACAACCCTAATCTATGCATTTATCATCCTATTTACGTTGCGCCAAAATCGCGGCACTCTCTCTTCTGGCTTTGCCAACCCTACTCGCTGAGACAAATGCGAACGAGGATGTCTCGAATTTACCCGCTCCGTGGCCACCGCCGCATGACCCGAAAGATTCACCATTTGCCGAAATGCCCTGCACTTCTTTTGCGGGATACAAAAGTAACGATACCCTCGTCAATCCAACTTGGGGAAATATAGAACCGGAAAATTTCGGCCCGCGGCCAGTCGTTTTTGACCAGACGGGAGTGCGTCAGTTGAATCAAATTCCCGCACCGGGCATCCACCCCAGAATTTTTTGCACTCCTGCCGACCATGACGATGTCCAACGCCGGTTAAAGGAAACGCTCTGCGGCCAGGAGGCGTGGAAGACTCTGCTTTGTTATGTGTATTACATGAAGGGTACTTACGATCCGAAAGCGGACTATGCCAAAGCGCCCGCCGTCCCTGGTTCTCCCGAGGGAAAGTTAAGAGGTTCTCTGGGTGATCTGCCGGGGCCAAAGACTGCGGATGCTGCCAAGCGCTACCAGTCTCTCATCGCGGGAAACATGAACGAAAAGACGGATGGACTCTGGCATGTGTTTCCTCTGGAAGCCTTCCGATGCTGGATTGAAAATGACGAAACATCTGCCAAAGCATTGGCCTCCGCCGTAGCCACGGCTCTGAAAATCGACCAGGCGCGGAGGAGCGCCGATACCAGTCGAAAGCCGGGGCCGCTCGAACAACCTATCGCTGGCGTCCACCTAGCCTACACCTATGATTTTCTCTACAACTGGCTGAACGCCGACCAGAAGAAAGCCCTTCACGATGAACTGGCCAATGGCACTTGGAACCACGACAACTATGGAACCTTTAACGATGAGAGCCTTACCCGCAGCAACTGGGCGACTTTTTCCTATTGGTTGATTGAGACGTTGGCCATTGAAGGTGAACCTGGCTTCAACGATTTAAAAATCCGCGGCATCTATAAAGGATGGCGCAACCTCATGACCTACGGCTGGTTCCCATCGGGGGCCAACTACGAGGGCGAAGCCAAAAATCAACTTGGAGGCGATGGCATCCTCGCGCTGGCGATTCGGTGCAAAGCCTATGGATTCGATAACCTGGCAGGTCACCCCAATGTTCGAGCCAATGTGCAAAATTTCCTTCCTAAAAGCATCATTCCAACTCGCGATGGATTTGTAAAATACGACCTGCTCGGCGGAGTGCATCTCAAGCCGTTTCCCAACGATCTGCTCGCCCTGAAATATTTGATGCCAGACAATAAAACCATCGACTTCGCTTACCGATGCTCCGTCGGTGAACATTACGAAAATATCCCCAATCGTTCCAAAGCCGGCAGCTATGATGCTATCAAGTGGGGCGGTTACACTCATCCGATGATTCCGTTCCTCGTTTTTGCATCGGACTTTGATCCCGCTAACAACGATCCCTCGAAGCTAGGCATCGAGAAGACGTTTTTCTGTGGCGACCGAGCGCTCATGATGACGCGCAGCAGTTGGGACACAGATGCTCTCATGATTAATCTTCATGTCCGCCAAGCTGATGGCGGCCATCCTTTTGCCGATCGCAACTCGATTATGATTGCTGGGGCGGGTCGTGTTTGGGCTCCGATCTACGGATGGGGCGTTGATGCGTGGAAAAATATTAACAACGCTGAAGTTGTCATAGATGACCATATGCAAGCGGATCACACACCCGCGAGGATGGTCGATTTCGTGGATGCTCCATTAGCCACCTTTGCCGTGGGCGATGCCAAATACACATGGGATTGGAACTGGAGATTCAACGAAACATGGGGTGCGCGAGGTCATTACACCAAGGAAGATTACGACAAGGGCACCATCAAGCTGGACCAGGGCTGGGAGTATGAGACGCACACAGTTAATGATTTCAGCTATACCAAACACAGTGATCCATTCCTAAACGAATCTCTCGCGTTGCAGCCCGATTGGCTTCGCCTCAAAGGCTCTATCACTCCCATCGCCAAAGAGATCAACTATCCTGTGCAATACGCCTTCCGCACTGCGGGGCTGGTGCGCGGACTGCATCCCTACGCCCTCGTCATTGATGACATTAAAAAGGACGATGTAGCACACAACTACGCGTGGTATTTCACTCTCGAATACGATGTGCAAATCGCCAAAATCAATAAACCCAACGATCATGAAATGGATATTCTCCTGACTGGAAATGATCCTCGGCAAACAAATGTTCCCAGCACGGATCTGAAGCAGACCAGCCAGGCGCTTCCCTCCGTTCGAGACCCCAATCCGCCCATCCCAGCGGGCCAACCCATGTTGCTGGTGCGGTTCTTGAACATGACGAATGCTCCCAAAGCCAGCGGGTCCAATGAGCTCGATACAGCGACAATTCTGGAGGACAATCCGCCAGCCAACTTCAAAGGACATTATTTACAACGGGTCCGTCGTCTGGCCGTGCGAGCGCAAGCCATCAGCCCTGAGTTCAAGGTCTTACTTTACCCATACCGCCAAGGCGATGCGCTCCCCAAAACGGAATGGATCGATAAAGCCACTGTGGCCGTTTCATGGCGCGAACAAAAAGACGTGTTGAAACTCACGAAAGCTTCCTCCGGGAAAACCGACCTGAAAGTCACTCGTGGCGACGAGACGCTCATCTCGATTGATAAGTCTGTGGTGCCGTTCAAGTAAGAGCAATCTCGCAACACTCGCCATTTTTTACAATTACATCGTATGAAAATCGTTATTGCAGCACTTATTCTAATTCTTCTCAATCTACCTTGCATCCAAGCCGCCGCTCCATCGGATAATCCGGAGGTCGATCGCATCTATCAATACTTCGTCCAATCCGAGGCATCGAAAGACAGGGTCGGCCTCGGCTTTTACTTATGGATTCCGCCGAACACGCCGAAGATTCGTGCAGTCATGGTGGGGATCAACAACGCCCTACCGATCAATATCCTGCAAAGCCCGCCGGTGCGTGCCATGTGCCGCAGGCAGGGCATCGCGCAAATCCTGTTTACACCGTGGGCGAAAGACATTGGCGGGGTCATGATGAAAGACAACACCTTCGACGTGACCAATCCCGAGCAGACGGCGGTTTACGATGCTTACCTGAAGCAGCTCGCGGACGTGTCGGGACATCCCGAGCTAATCTCCGCGCCAATCGTGCCACTGGGGCACTCGGCGTTCTGCGGGTTTCCGCTTGAAGCGGCCATTCGGAATCCGGAACAAAGCCTCGCCACCATCCCGATCAAGGCGGGGTTGCCGGACATTTACAAATTTTTCGGCGAGGGCGGAAAAGCGCTCCATCCCAATCCGGACATGGCCTTGCGTAACGTGCCCATTTTGTTCGTGACTTCGGGCAGCCAGGAAACTGTTAGCTGGAGCGCGTATCCGCACGCTTATGGGACTTACTTGAGCAGCTACCGCAGCGCCGACTCGGACGACAATCTCGGCACCGATTACAAACCCCATGCCGAACTCTTTAGTTCGTGCTGGGAAATGACGAGCGGGCACTTCGATATGTCGCCGCGCAATTACCAGTTCGTCGCCGACTGGCTGGACGCCATCGCGACCGCTCGACTTCCGGCAAAGGCAGGCGACCCATTAAAAAGCCTCACGCTGCGCGACGGCTGGCTAATGAGTCCGAAAATCCCCGCGACCGGCGGAGTGCCGTCAGATTACCCGATGCCCGCGCCTTACCTTGAATACAAGGGGAAGCGCGACCAGGCGCTGTGGTTTCCAAATGAAAAGCTGGCCCGCGCACAGTTTGAAATCGGCGTTTCCAAGCCGCACAAAAAGATCGAGATGTTCACTTTCCTCGACCCGGCGGGCCAGCCCATCAGCCTCGCGCATGGCGCGATGGCACCGATGCCCGACTCGCAGTTGCTGCTGCACGACGATGGATTGATCACGCTAACGACTCATCATTTCACCGCGCCGCCGGATATTTGCACGGTGAAGACCAAGGATCATGTCAAGCATCCCGAAGAATCCCACACCTACGAAAACGTTTTATTTCCTGGTCAGACCACCCGTATGACTCTTTCATGATTTTCACTGTCATTTGCCCGTGAAAAAAGATAAAGGAAAATCCGGAGCATGAATTCTTCCCTGTGAAAGTGATAATAATTTTTTCTGAAGCTGGGTGGTATGAACCGGGGACATCGGTACCAAAATGACCGGGAACATAGGTTACACATTAATTTGGGCGCATGCCCTGGAAAAACGTGTCACCCATGGAACAAAAACAACGATTCTGAGGCGGACCCAGAAAATCGGGCCAGTGGCTAAGCTATGATTGTGGTGTGTGGGAACGGCATTTAAACCGAACCGAACACACACAAAATGAAAGGCAAACGAAGAAGACACGACCCCGAATTCAAGGCCCGCGTAGCG
>JANYEC010000110.1 GCA_025363295.1 Akkermansiaceae bacterium | reverse complement strand
ACGAGGGTCAGTATCCGACGGGAAGGAAAGTGGCGGACAAAGAGATGGAAGCACTCAATTTAAGACGCGAGATATTTCAGCCGAACTGGAACTATTCACTCGCGCCAAAATCCAATATTTGATTTTGCGGGTGTCCTTAGCACCGAAACTGGCTTGTTTTGTCAGCTTCCAGTATCCTTGAGCAGGAAACTACCCTCAAAAAGTTTTGGCTCAGAGTCCGAGATGTTCAAATTTTACAAACCTGCTTCTGCCAGTCTTTCGTCCATTTCGGTTTTCTGCAGTTCGTTAGTAAACTCGTAAAGATCTCCGGCCACAATTCCTGTTAGGTTGTGAGAGGTGAAGCCGATGCGGTGGTCGGTCACGCGGCTCTGCGGGAAATTATAAGTTCGAATTTTTTCCGAGCGATCACCCGAGCCGATGAGCGAGCGGCGGTGGCTGGAGTAAGCTTCTTGCTGTTCGCGGAGTTTCAGTTCGTAAAGCTTCGATCGGAGAATTTGGAGCGCCATTTCTTTGTTTTTAATCTGGGAGCGGCCGTCCTCGCAGCGCACGTAGGTGCCGGTGGGAAGGTGGAAAATCTGCACAGCGGACTCGGTGCGGTTCACGTGCTGGCCACCAGCTCCACCCGCGCGGCAGACTTCGATGCGGAGATCTTCCTGTTTTAGTTCGATATCCACTTCCTCGGCTTCCGGTAAAACGGCGACGGTGACCGTGGAAGTATGGACGCGCCCTTGCGTCTCGGTAGCAGGCACGCGCTGGACCCGATGGACTCCCGATTCGTATTTCAGATAACGGAAAACTTCCTGCCCGGTGACTTTCAAAATCACTTCTTTAAACCCGCCGACTTCCGATGGGCTGCTCTCCAGATGTTCGCATTTCCATCCTCGGAGGTCCGAGTAACGTTGATACATGCGCATCAGCTCGGCGGCGAAAAGGGAGGCCTCGTCGCCCCCGGCTCCTGCGCGGATCTCGATTAGGGCATCGCGGTCCTCGCTGGGGTCGGACGGAAGAAGGGCGTATTGGAGATCGACAGAGAGTTTCGCGAGATTCACCTCCAGTCCGGGGATTTCCTCGGCAGCCATCGCGGCGAAGTCAGGATCGTCGGATTTCACGAGTTCTAAATCATCGGCGAGGTGGCGCTTGGTTGCTTCGAGTTTATCCCACAGTTCGAGCGTTTGTTTAAGTTTCCCGTGCTCGCGGAGGATTTCGGTGGCGCGTTTGGGATCGGAGAAAAGATCAGGATCGCCTACTGCTTCCTCCAATTCGGAAAAGCGTTCGCGGCGTTTTAAAATGAGAGAGGAGTAGTCCATGAAACGGTGAAAGCCCGGGGCGCAGGAAACTGAGCTGAGGGAAGGCGAATTGCAAGGGAAGGAAAATGCGGCGGCAAGGTTGCAATCCGGCGCAGGGCTGATAGTGAAATTCCATGGCAAGAAATGGCGTGGCATGGTGCGGTGTTTTTGTGGGAATGCTCCTGCGGCTCTATGCGGCGGAAGTCATCGAAAATCCGGGCGAAGACGAATGGGATAAAGAAGTAAAGTTAGAGGGCAAGGCGGCTGAGGAAGATTTCGCGACATGGAAGGCCACGGGGAAATTACCGGAAAGTTTCGAAGAGCACGCCATCCGAGGTGCAAGGGAGGATCTGGTTCAGCGGCATTTTTCCGGTGATAAGCTTGCGGCGACGGAGATCAAAACAGACCTGCCTGCAACAGCCTGCGAAGTGACCGTGCGCGATACCGAACTGATAGAATCCTCTATCAAGGAAAGCTCTCCGCATTCCACCGTCTGGCGGCGCATTACCCAAGACCGCTTTGAAATTTGGACACCCACAACCGGCAAACTCTACGACGCGAAAGGTAAACTCATCGCCGAAGCCAAGGTTCATCGCGGCGATGGCTGGGGCCGGGAATGGTATGGCGCGTTTCTACCAGACGGCCGTTGGATCACCACGGACATCGATGAGTTTGATAAGGAAGTGACTGCATTTTCCGCGAAGGGTAAACGGTTGTGGGCGGTAAAAGGCGCGACGTTGATCCCGAAAAGTAACAATCCTGAGGAGGAAGGTTCGCTGCCGTTGATTGCATGGGCCCGCTCTAACAAAGAAGGGAATGCATGGATTGTTTCAGTCGGATCCGAACACGGCCGGGGGTTTGTGAAGCTGATGCCCGGTGGAAAATGGGAGAAGATCGACGATCCATGGCTGGAATGTTTTCCTCAACAGCTCCGTTCGCGCGGCATGTATACCGACCGTTACACCGCCAGTGACAACGGCTCAATGTCCGTAAACCGAACTGAAGCCGGTCATGGAATGCATGTCGGTTGGCCGCACTATCATTTCTTGAATACCGATATCCTCATCCCTAACGGAGACGACTTCGGGATTTTGCCGGACTCATGGTCTGTCTTCATCGAGTCCGATTGCGGCCCATTCACCGAGGCGACGGAAGATCGCAAAGACGAGCGCACTTGGTTTTTCGATGCGAAGGGCATCTATCAACATTGGATGAAAGGCCGCAGCGTGGGAGCTAGTCTGTCCACGAGCGGCCTATGGATCCGCCAGCTCGACGACAGTTGTTTACTCGTAGAAAAAGGCCACACCATCAAATCTCGCATAAAATTCTCCACCAAGGATCAGAAATCTCTCGTGCCTGTGGAACTCCATGACGACATCGGCCTCGGCTTGTTTTTGAGATCAGGTAAGCTTGTGCTGGGCACTTGGGGCGGGTGAAGCGCACAGCGAATTGAAGCCGGACGTGCGCGGGCTGCGGCCAAACCGACGCAAGGACAGTTTCAGTTTCATCAGGTAACATCACCCGCAACGTGGCACCCACAATTCATAGATTTTGGTAAGCTTTACAACCCCGGGGGACCGCTGATCCCGCAGACTTGTGAACACAATGAAAACTCGTAACCTACCCATTGCCTCATAAACTACTTCCCTCAGAGGAATTTGACGCTAGCCTCTAAATTCTCTTCAGTGATGTGCTTCGCTCGTCGCTGAACAGCCCCCCCATCCCCCACACTGATGAAAAGACCAACCTTGCTGCTTCTTGGCAGCGCAGCCCTGCTGATCACGCTCTCAACCTGGACCTCCGGAGTCTTGGCAAACGTCACCCACCCCGCCGCCGGCTTCACTCCGGCCCTTGATCCCAGTGAAAGCCTCCTCAATCGGCCCTGCGTAGTCTCGTTGGACCCCCGATACGGCTCCAAACAAGTGGTCGCCAAAAACGAAGGTATCGTCACAGGCCTGAGCGCGATCGATACCGTGGAAGGGGTGCTCATCCGAATGGACTCTAACTGGCTCGTTCTGAACGAGCCCTATTATGAAAACTGGATCCCCACCTCTAAGGTGATCATGATTCACGCACGAAAATAATTTGAACCCAAGTCCTCTAAGCCCAAGCTCCCGTCACTTTTTATCAGGCCAAATGGCTTTGAGTAAGGCGGCAAGACGGTAGCCGGCCTTGGAGAGTTCGGTATTTACTACATCACGGGATCTAACTGCGTAGTCATCGGGTAGAGTGACAATCCACTCGAAGTGCTCATCGTGCTTTTCATCTTTCGGAACAAGATAGCGATCTCTAGGGGAAATTCCTTCGAAACATGTTTTTGATAGAGACAGTGTGTCTGTGGCCCACTGTTCGGGCCAAGTGGTCACCGGGCCGGTAGCATCCCACTCGGGTTTCGAGGGATTTTTTTCCATAATGAACGCCGTAAACTCCTCGCTGCCCGCCTCGTCACGGGCCGACTTTACCGTTTGAGTGTCCCAGTAACCGTGCAGTGGACTGCCGCTGCGGGACTTGATGTGAAAATGGTTAGCTCCCGCGTCCGGCAGCCCCTTGGCACCGGTTTCTGGATTTACGAACTGGTCTTTCTCATCCACATAACTGCATCCGACATGGAGCGGTTGATGGAGATCGCCGATGAGATGTGTGACAAGCATGAGGGCCACACGCTTGTTGATCTTCATGGGATTTTCGCTCTTATCCTCCGGAGCTTGGAGAACTTCAATGCAAGTGCGAAGTGTATGAACGATGTCGTGTTTGTTCGTTCCAGTGATTCCGTCGCGATAAGCTTTTTCCTGAAATGGAATATCGCAGTAATGATAACTGTGGTGCTCGGGATTGTTTACGACAAATTCCTTCATTTCGGAATTTAGATATTTCTCGGGCAGCTTCGCACGGTCTGCCCAGGTTGCTGCGCGATCGAGGCCTTCGTCTTTTTTCAGAAGCATGCGAACTTCCCGATCCGCCCGCGTGCCATTCAGGTAATGTTGGGCGATGGTGCCGATTGCCTGATGGCCTGCGTTCCCGTAGCCGTGGGCATTTCCTTGGAGCATGAAGCAGGCGGCGGAAATGAGGGGCAGAAGTGTCTTTGTCATAAGCGAGAAGTTTAAAATTTAACGAACCTCCGTGAGTCTCCAATGGATTTGCCTTCCCGTATCCAACTATTAGCGGAATTTCACAACCCGTTGAGACACATTTGCCTTAACCACAGTGAAACGGCACTCAGCGTGGTCATGGTGACTCTTTCACCTAACAATGATCGCGCGCGGCGCTGGTTTGAATGCCTCGTCCTCTACTGTGGGCGGAATGGGATCGGGCACCGGATCACCTTTTCGCGGAGATATTGGCATGCGTGGTTTTATTGCAATCGGTGATTTTTCTAAAATCGGCGGCTCTTCCGCCTTTTTCTCGACCTGCGGGTGGGTAACATCAACCCCGAACCGTGCCTCAAACAGCTCAAAAACGCGAAATGCCCCATAGACGAGGGCGCAGGAGACGAGTAGCAGCAAAAGCGCCGAGAATCCTCCTTCCCGGGACTCGCTCCGCGGCATAGTTTCAAGCGTCGTCGTCCCCCTTGCTGTTAGAATGGGCCGTAGCGGATCGCCCTCAATGTATGCTGATGGTTTCAGTGCATCTAACCACGGAGCTGCCTCCACATGCAGGAAATCACTGTATTGGGCGAGAAAACTCTTCGCATACACTGGGCTGGCGAAACCGGTAAAATCTTCTGCTTCCAGTGCCTCGATCGCGCTCTGCGGCAAACCCGTTTGGAACACGACGTCATCGACGGTCAGGCCTGCTTTTTCGCGGGCCACTCTCAAGCGCACACCAATTTGTTCAGATTGATTTTCCAAAAGCCGATAAGATGACGCTACAAAAGCGCTTACCCCAGCGCAAGCCCCAGACAACGCAAATCACTCGAAATGATCGGTGCCCCGACCCACCCCCCATCTGCATTCCGGCTTGATACTTGGCAGGTAAGACTCAACTCTGAGCCCTCATGTCTGCTGCTGTTCAACACACACTCGCTGGCCCAGCCACTCTGGAAGGCACCTCCCTCCACACGGGGCAAAAGGTCACGCTCACTCTCAAGCCCGCCCCAGAAGGCCACGGGTTTAAGTTCCGCCGTATCGACCTGCCCGACCAACCGTTCATCAATGCGGATGTCGATAAGGTGCAAACCGTCGAACGCGCGACGACTCTAGCAGAAGGATCAGTCAAAGTGCACACGGTGGAACACGTCATTTCAGCCCTCACGGGCATGGGAGTGGACAATGCGATTATCGAAATGGATGCCAACGAGCCGCCCATCGGCGATGGCTCGTCGCGGCCATTCGTTGAGCTGATCAAAAATGTCGGGCGACTCGCCCAATCCGCGCCGCGTAAGGTATGGGAGATTCGCGAGCCCATCCATTTGGAAACCGGCGATGGCACGCTCATCAGTATTTTCCCGTGCAAGACCTTCAAAGTTTCGGTGACCAACGTCGGCCCGGAAGGACGTTTCACTCAATACTTTTCCAGCGAGGTGACTCCGGAGCTCTATGAAAAGGAAATCTGTGCCGCGCGAACTTTCGTTTATTATGAGGACGTGAAGCCCCTGCTAGAAAAAGGCCTGATCAAAGGAGGCTCGCTTGAAAGCGCGGTGGTGATCCGTGGCAATGAAATCATGTCGAAGGAAGCGATGCGCTTCCACAATGAGTTCGCCCGCCACAAGGCTCTCGACCTCATCGGAGATTTGATGCTTTCCGGGATTCGTTTCTTCGGTCACGTCATCGCGGTGAAACCCGGCCATGGGCCTAACACGAAGATGGCATCCACGCTTAAAACCGAGTATGCGCGCATGCGCTCCATGGTGCCAGCTCCCGTTTCGATTCCGGATGGGGAAAGCGTGTTAGATATCAATGAAGTCCTGAAAATTCTGCCTCATCGTTATCCCTTCCTGATGGTCGATCGCATTGTGGATTGCCTAGGTGACAGCAAGTGCACCGGCATGAAAAACATCACGATCAATGAGCCCTACTTCGCGGGTCACTTCCCCGGCCACCCCATCATGCCCGGAGTCCTGCAGCTTGAAGCAATGGCACAGGTTTCCTCCGTGCTGATGCTCCGGAAGCCTGAGAACTCCGGTAAAATCGGTTATTTCATGAGCGCAGACAACGTGAAATGGCGCCGTCCAGTTTTTCCCGGAGATACACTTTTCATCGAAACAGAGATCATCAAAATGCGGGGCTCTATCGGACAGACCCGCTGCCGCTGCCTTGTCAATGGCGCGGTCGTTTCCGAGGCAGAACTTAAATTCGCGCTAATGGATCGGTGAGAAATAGGGTTAGACGTTATGGGTTATTGGTTAAAAGTGAAGACTCCGACTTATGACCCTGCACCCCAGCCTCCCCACCGTCATGCAGCATCTTCCTTTTTAATAAATAACTTCTAACTTATAACTTTTCCCTCCCATGTCCGAACGTAAAACTCTCGACGAACGCGCCCAAATGACCGACCTCGAGCGGGTCCGCCACTCCGCCGCCCATGTGATGGCCACCGCCATTTTACGGATTTGGCCGGATGCGCAATTTGCCTATGGCCCGCCGATTGATGCGGGGTTTTACTATGATTTCGAGATGCAACATCGGGTCACGCCGGATGATTTCGAGAAGATCGAAGCAGAGATGAAGAAGATCGCGAAGGAGAACCAGAAGTTTGAATACAAGGCGATTTCACGCGAAGATGCGAAAGCGATGGCGGAAAGCGGTCGCCTCGGTGGACTAACCGAGCGCCCAGGTAATCCATCTCGATTCAAGTTAGATCTGATCGACAAAATTCCTGAAGGCGAGCAGATTTCATGCTTTCAAAACGGTGATTTCATCGATCTCTGCGCAGGCCCTCACGTGGGCTACACCTCGAAGTGCAAAAACGTGAAGCTCATGTCCGTTTCATCATCCTTCTATCTGGGGGATGAATCAAAGGGACAACTCCAGCGGCTCTACGGCACAGCGTTCGAAAACAAGGAGGAGCTAGAATCCCATCTCAACCGCCTCGAAGAAGCGAAAAAGCGCGATCACCGCCGCCTCGGCAAGGAGCTGGGACTTTTCCATATCGACGAAATGGTCGGCCAAGGACTCATTCTTTGGAAACCGAAAGGCGCGCTGGTGCGCCGCTCATTGCAGGAGTTCATCACGCAGGAGTTAGACAAGCAGGGCTACTCCCAAGTTTACACCCCGCACATCGGAAAGCTCGATCTCTATCGGACCTCCGGCCACTTCCCTTACTATCAGGAAAGCCAGTATCCTGCCATCGCCGAGCGCGACGTTTTGGAAAAACTCGCGGATGAGGACGCCACTTGTGCCACCCTTATTAACGGCCTATCAGATGGAACTTTCGAAGGCTATTTGCTCAAGCCGATGAACTGCCCGCACCACATCAAGATCTACGCGAGCGATCACCACTCCTATCGCGACCTGCCCGTGCGCCTCGCGGAGTTCGGCACGGTTTACCGTTGGGAACAATCCGGCGAGCTCGGCGGAATGACACGCGTCCGTGGATTCACCCAGGATGACGCCCACCTTTTCTGCACGCCGGACCAAGTCGCAGCGGAAGTCACCGGCTGCCTTGACCTCGTGAAAAAGGTTCTCAACACACTGGGAATGCACGATTACCGCGTGCGTTTGTCCCTTCGCGATCCAGCTTCCGACAAATACGTCGGTGCCCCGGAAAACTGGGACAAGGCTGAGGCAGCGCTCCGGCAGGCAGTCGAAACACTCGGTGTGGACTACACCGAAGAACTCGGTGAAGCCGCATTTTATGGTCCTAAAATCGACTTCGTGGTCAAGGATGTGATCGGTCGTGATTGGCAGCTCGGCACGGTTCAGGTGGATTATAATTTGCCCGTGCGTTTCGGTTTGAGCTACGTCGGAGCAGACAACCAGCAGCATGTTCCCGTCATGATCCACCGCGCACCGTTTGGTTCGTTAGAAAGGTTCACGGGCCTGCTAATCGAACACTTCGAGGGGAAATTCCCGACTTGGCTGGCTCCCGAGCAAGTCCGCGTTATCCCGATCTCCGAAAAAACTCTCGAAGCCGCCGAGGCTGCCACAGCGAAACTCGCCGACGTCGGCGTGCGTGTTTCCTGCGATCGCTCGAACGAAAAAGTGGGGGCCAAGATCCGGCTCGCGCGCCTCGATCGAGTTCCTTACATGATCGTTCTCGGCCAAAAGGAAGTGGATGAAGGCACCGTCTCCATTCGCCGCCGCGATACGGAAGATCTCACGACCATGACACTCCAGGATTTCATCGCCGCCGTGAGATCTGAGATCGCCCGGCGGAGTCTGTAATCCAATTTCTGATCGCTCCCTTTCATCTTCCCGGTCCCTTCTTGGATGCGGAGCGACGGCACAGATTTTCGCTGTTTTTCTTTTCGAGAAAAATTTGTGTGAATCCTGATTGCTTGCGCTAGAAACAGTCCAACTCACACGTTCTAAAACCATGCCACGCGTCACGATCACCGTTCCTGAGAAAAATGCCCAACCCTACCGTTTCCAACTGGACCGCCAGGTAGTCACTTTAGGCCGCGGCAGTGACAATGACATCGCCATCGAATGCGGCTCAGTTTCCGTCAACCATGCGGAAATGCATCGAATCAAGGGAGCTTATGAACTGCGCGACGCTGGCTCCACGAACGGCATCAAACTTAATGGAGTTCGCCAAGATATGATTCCCCTTCGCAGCGGTGCCACCTTAAAACTGGGCGATGTCGCTTTTGATTTCCTGCTAACGGACGAGGAGCTGGAAGCACTTGCACGTGAGAAGCCGCCCGAGGAATCGCCGATTGTCCGCGAGGCAGAAGAGATGTCAAAAATCAAGGCTGACCCCCGAGCCTCCAGAAAGCCCGCCGAATATGCCACTTCCAAATCAAGCGGTGTCGGTTTTGGCGCGATTCTAACGTTTATCATACTCGCCGCGGCCGCGTTTTTCGCAGGGCTCGAGATTCGCCATAAGAAGGAAACCGGACGATCGTTGGTTGAGGACTTGCGCGAGAAATACGCGATTCGCAGAACGATCGTAATACCCGCCCCAGCACCGGCCACCGAAAAAACCGGGGATAAGTGATAGAATCTATCAATTGTTAGCGACTGGCATCTTTGTTGTGCTGCGCAACGAGCTTCCATGCACAAAGAAAAAAATTGCGTATCGAAGGAAGCTCCACCGGAAACCTTTGCTAAAGCCACCACAAGGAGCCAAACTGAAGTGAAGTCTGGGGCCTGACGCAACGACTTACCCCCTCCGGTGTCATTTATCATTGGCGCAATACGAGATCCTACCCTCCAAGAACACACATTCTGATTCCCCCCACCAAGGATTGACTTCAAAACATCAAAATTGAGGTGGGCTGCAATTTGCGCCGACTCTGAATCTTCGCAAATCCCCTTACACCGATCAGGGTTTTTTCACAGCATCGGCAGCAGGTGTTGCCACAACTTCCCTCGCAGGCACGGTGTCGAATTTTCCGTTAGGGCCAGCATAAGGTTTCAGATGGGCTGGATCAAGCTTATCGCAACTCCACAACAGCCCCCGAACCACAAAATCCAGATAACGCCCGTCGGCGACGGTCTCATTCTGGTGTCCCAAAGTGGTGCTGAAGATCCGGGTGCCATGGTAGTCATTCGTCCAGGCGACAACGTTGGTATCCTTGTTTCCGTTACCTTGGACTTGACTGCCAAGGACAATTGGCTTGGCCGTCTCAAAAATTTTCAGGTTGTTATAAAGCTCCTCATCCACGCTTGTCCAGTTAGATAGACCTTTAATGATCGAGTGTTCAGAAGTCGAGAAATCGATATCAATCGGTTTCTTCCAACCGTGCGCGCTGGACTGAAGGCCAATAAACTCGAACCAGAGATCCGTCCCGGTGCGGTAACAATGCATGGCACAGTGCAGATTCACAGCAGGCACGCCGTTCTTGTGGGCATCCACGATGTTTTGCACATAGGGCATCTCCTTGATCTCCGCGGCACATTCATCATGGATGATCACGTCGTAACCCTTCGCCCATTCCTTGTTCTCATACATCGGGAAATAAGGCTTCGTCGAGTTATCAAGGCTACGAATCACATCGACTTGAATGTTCGCTCGCGCCTGGATCCCATCACGAAGGATCACCGACTGTTTTTCGTAATCGTGGCAGCAACCGCCGCAGACGAGAAGCGCCCGAAGCGGAGCCTCGGCAGCAAGGGAACGGGTGACGGAGAGAACTAAGAAAGCAATGATTGGGCGCATGATCGGATAGGGGTTAGTTTGAAAAACAAGAAGTAAAGCTAAGGAGTTGATACGACTGGGTAATCCCCCCTTCATTCAAACAAGCGAAGTTTAGTTCAACGACTAAGAAATCCTGTTAGTGGGCTGGTGGCGTGGGCGTGGTCGCTGGGTTCTGGTAGGCCGAGTTCGTAGGCGGCGCGGCCGGCATCCACTGCCATTTTGAAGGCGGTGGCCATGCGTGATGGATCGCTGGCGATGGCGATGGCGGTGTTGATGAGCACGGCATCCGCGCCTAACTCCATGGCTTCGGCGGCGTGGCTGGGTGCACCAAGTCCGGCGTCCACAATGACGGGGACGATGGCCTGCTCGATGATGATGCGGATTTGATCCCGGGTGACGACACCTCGGTTAGAGCCAATGGGCGCGCCGAGTGGCATGACCGTGGCGGTGCCGATTTCCTGCAAACGTTTGGCCAAAACGGGATCGGCATTGATGTAGGGCAGGACGGTGAAGCCTTCTTTGACAAGGATTTCAGCGGCTTTGAGGGTCTCAATAGGATCGGGCAAGAGGTAAGTGGGATCCGGGTGAATCTCGAGTTTCACCCATTTTGGGAGTCCTGCGGCGTGGGCGAGACGGGCAAGGCGGACGGCTTCCTCGGCATTCATGGCTCCACTGGTGTTAGGAAGTAGGAGATATTTTTCGGTGTCGATGAATTCGAGGATGTTCGCGTAAGGATCTTTTTTTCCAGTGAGATCGGCCCGGCGGAGGGCGACCGTGACGATCTGCGTACCACTGGCGGCGAGAGCAGACCGCATCGACTCGTTAGATGGGAATTTTCCGGTGCCGAGGAAAAGGCGGGAGCTGAACTCGCGGCCAGCGATGATGAGGGAGGACATGGAAGTGAATTTAAGATTTAATATTTTCCGAGAGCCAGGATTCGAAGGCGGCGTGGTCTTTCAAGTCGTATTGCCAAGAGCGGAAGCCTAGCTCCCGGCCAGTGGCGATGTTCTGAGGCAAGTCATCGATATAACAAACTTCCGAGGGGACCAGCGAGTGGGCTTTGATTGCGTGTTGATAGATCTTCGGTTGCGGCTTGATAGAGCCGGTCTGAAATGAGAGGACCGCGCCGTGGAACAACGAGAATTCAGGGAACTCTTCGAAAATCCAAGGGCAGTGGATGGCGTTGATATTTGAAAAAAGAATCAGCCGGTAACCGTCCGCAGCGAGCGAGCGAACGCACTGCCACATGGGTTCGTTCGGGGTAAAAATTTGCTGCCACGCGTGATGAAAATCTGCATGGCTGGTCTCGACGCCCATCGTCCGGATCGCCCAATCCGTGTAGTCCTCCACTTTGATCGACCCGGTTTCAAATTCGTCTTTCCGCTCGAGGAGAAGCCTGAGGCGTTCTGTTGGATTCTCAATGTTAGAATTGAAGAGCCGAAGTAGGGAAGTTTCATAATCAAAATCCAGAAGGACCCGACCAATATCGAAGAGGAATGTCATGGGGATAGGTTCATAGTTGATGGTTGATAGAAATTGGGGGTAATCACCCCTTTTGGTTCATCTACCCTTGATCTCTGTTAGTATCAGCTCAGAGGCGGTGATGGCACCCGCGTTGCGGCCGTGGCGGATGAGGGAGTTCTTCATGGAGCGCCAGCCTGCGGCGTAATCGAAGAGGAGATCATTAATCGCAGCACTGAGTGCCTCGGGGGTCTCCGCGAGTTTTCCCGCACCGAGGGATTCGAGCAAACGGAGATTTCCCTCCTCCTGGCCGGGAACAAGGTGATGGATCAGCATCGGGCAACACGCGGCGATCGCTTCGTGAACAGTGGCGCCACCGGCTTTGCCGACGACGAGGTGGTGCGAATTGAGAAGCTGGGGAACCTTGCGGGTCCAGCCGATGATGCGGACACGGGTGGGGTAAGCTTTGCGGATTTTACGGGCGTGTTGATAAAGCGGCCGGACGTTTCGCCCGAGGACGAGGGTGAGCGTCACTGCCGGTGAGGCATCGAGGAGCGCCCGACAGTGAGATTGAAGGAGTTTGATTTTCGCGGTTGGGAAATAGAGAATCCGGAAGGGGTCGCAGACATCGGAGGCATCGATGGGACTGAGTTTTGAAAATGAGGGATTCACGGGAAAGCCCGTATCGATGATTTTTTCTGCGGCCAAACCCTTGCGAATCATGCCCTCGCGGGTGGTAGAATCCGTGACGAGCCAATAATCCGTGGTAGCCCGCAGCCACGAGGCGTTAATCTCGATGGAATCCGTGATGACCGTGAAGACTGGCAGGGTTTTTCCCATTTTCGCAAAAATGCCGGGAAGGAAATAAGGGTATAGAGGGAAGGTGCTGACGATCGCATCCGGCTGAAATTCCTCGATCAGACTTGCAAGCGCTTTTTCGGGCCCGCGCATGAGCGGCGAGCGTCTCTTGCTGAAATCGTAGCGATCCGTGGAGCGATAAATGGCTGCCCACAGACGCGGGGAACGAGTGGTAACCGAGCGATAAGCGCTACCCACGACCGCCGTCAGCCGTGGCGTTCCGAGGATACATGGATCACTGACCTGGGCCGTGGCTCCCACTAAATCTAGGGCCAGCGCCAGATTTCGGGCTGCGCTATTATGACCTTCGCCAAAAGCAGCGGTGATGATGAGGATGCGCGGAGCGGCGGGCATGGGGTTGACGGACAAAGATTTAGAGTGAGAGTTGCGTTGCGTCGATGGGCTTTTACGCTTTTCCTCAAGCCGGAGATGGCACGCGAGGTGAGACAAGTTGAGCTAAGACCGGTGGATGAGGAGGCTGAGAGGCTTGCCTCCGTCTTCCGTTTGACCGCCAAAGAGGCTTTAGACAAAAAGGGAGCGACGCACATGGCCACTTTTTGGTCGGATACGAACGTCAGCCTGCGACTGGAAGTTCCATCGAGTGACGAGAGCAAACTCCGCGACGTTGATCCCAGTGCGATCACGCTTGTTCGACTGGATTTGGGAAATCCAGATCAAATGGAAGAAGCTTGGACCGAAGGCATCAAAGATCACTCTATCATTCCTTGGGGTTGGCTAGCCCTTTTTGGTTTGTTGCTCGCGGGCGGTGCGATCGGGTTATTGGGATTGCTGATCAAATCAGACGATCATGCAGGGGATGCTGTCGTCGAAGTGGAAAATAATGCTCCTTACTCCCGGAAGAAAAACCAAGAAGCGGGTCAACTGATCGAACGCATTCAGAAGACGACTCGGGGTTTTTTCGAGGCACACACACTTGATACACTCGTACATTTCGTTAGACATCCTGGCCGGGTTCGGCCTCTGATGGAAAAATATTATCTCTCGAAGCCCGTTGCCAGCCAGCATCTATCATCATTCAAATTCCTTCAACCTCTTCCCCTCGACGAGAGTCCGAATTTCTGGATGGCCTCCGTGGAGCTTGAAAACCGTGAAATCCGGGATTTGCTGATTGAAATCACGCCACTCGGTGAGGCGCGCATTGATTGGGAAACAGCGGTCTGCTACCAGCCGATGAAATGGGATGAGTTCGCGAGGACAAGACCCAAAGGGAGTTCCTATGACTTCCGTGTTTACGTCGAGCAGGACACATTCTACAGCCATGAGTTTGCAGATTCCTATCAATGGAATTGCTTCAAACTATCCGCTCTGGATAGCAATGAAACACTATTTGGTTACGCCAAGGCGAACGGAGAAATTTCTAACAAAATTCTTGACCTATTAAACAGCAACGGCGCTCGCAGAACGTCCATGATCCTGCGCGTCAACATCCCAGAAGGGCTCCAGTCTGAGAAAGGAGTGGTGATAGAAAAACTCATGAATTCTCGCTGGCTGTATGTTAATCCGCCCCCAGCTGATGAGTGACTTGGTTCATTTACCGCAATTCATTACCGTGACTCAGATACAAAAACCCGCGCCAGCCGCGCGCTTTCTCCCAACTCTAACTGGGGTCTCGGCTTTTTTAACATTACAATATGCCATCGCTCTCTGGCAACTCGCACATTCCTCCGGGCACATGGAAAACAAATTCAGCGCTCTCGCCCGCAACCAATACCTTGGTTTCTTGGTTTTTCAAAATCTGCAAATGCTACTCGCCTACGCGGTGCTTGCACTATTCGGAGCGGTTCTGTTTCAACCGTTCGTGAACGCGTGGACACAATATTCCAAGCACCAGAAAACCCGCGCGGTCATCCTGCGGAGTTTTATCATCGCAGCGCTCGTCCACGGTTACTTCACCCTTCGCCTCGTCGATACACGTCCCTATTTCTTAAGTGAGGGCGAATATGGGCAGTGGTATTACAAAGTGTTAGAAATGGTTCCGTTAGCGATTAAACCCGCCGCGTTGTTTGGGCTTTTTACCCTTTTACCAATGGCCTTTGCATTTATCGCTTTGGTCTGGCAATTCCGCAGGGCAACGAACCGAGGATGGACGATGGCGGCAGCGGTGTGTGCCCTCATCGCAGCAAGTCTCGGCATCAACTATTCCTTTGCACAACCCGCTGCTACGCCCACGGCGGCCGTTAGCAAGCCACTTAATGTGATTATCATCGGGTCTGACTCATTGCGCGGGGATAGCATCGGTTGTGCCGGATATAGGCCTCAGCGAATGGACGGTATCGCTAACGGAGGGGTATCGCCTGTAATTGACAAGCTCGCGGAGCAATCAACGAGGTTTGAAAATTGTTATACCTCCATCGCTTCCACGATGGAGTCGGGCACGCAACTGATGTCCTCTCAATATCCGCAGAGCCACGGCATCCGCTACATGTATCCGGACAAGGCGACGGTGGAGGCGACTAAAAAACACATCGTCCCGATTGCCGGACTGCTGCGCCAGAAAGGCTACGACACCACCGCCATCGGTGACTGGTGCGCTGGATATTACGAAGTCATCCCGCTGGATTTCGAAAATCTATCTGTTTCTAGTTTTGACAATTTTAAGATCTACATGAGTCAGGCCGTGGTCATGGCACATTTTGTCGTCCCCTTGTATTTCGACAATACCTTCGGTTATAAACTCTTTCCCCAGCTCGAATCCTTCGCTCAATTCGTCACGCCGGAAGTCGTTACCGCACGGGTAGAGAAACGCCTAACTGCGGTTGCGAAAAGCCAAAAGCCATTCTTCTGGCATGTGTTCTATTCGTGCAACCACCTCCCCTACCGCAGCCGTGAACCTTATCGCAGCATGTTCGCCGATCCCGCCTATCAGGGACGTAACCGCAATGGTGTGGACTTCGATATCGACTCCTTCATCGGCAGCACCGACCTAGAGTCCAAGTGGAAAGTCCTTCCCCCGAAGGAAGTCCAACAAATCTGCGCGCTCTACGATGGATGCACCCGCCAGTTCGATGACTGCGTCGGTAAAATTCTCGCGTCACTCAAGGCTAACGGACTTTCCGACAATACCATCGTTATTGTCACTGCCGACCACGGGGACGACCATTACGAACCTGGCGTCACGCTCGGCCACGGACTGACGTTCAATGGCGGGATGCAGGCGAACCATGTACCGATGATTGTCCACGTGCCAGGCAGTGCTCCCCAGGTGATCCCAGAAACAGTTAGACTGATCGACGTTATCCCCACCATCGCGGATCTTACCGGCGTGGAAAAGTCCCCAACATGGCAAGGCAAGAGCTTCGCGGGGTGGATCCACCAAACCGAGACTCCGATCTATCGCCCGGTTTATGGCGAGACGGGATTTCCCTTCATTCAATTCACTGTGCCCGGAATTGAACGCCCGAAACTCCCGGCCATGGACGAGATGACGTACATCGAAAAAGATTTTAACTACCAATTCGTTCTCAAGCAAAAATACAGGGAAAAACTCATCAACGCCAAGCAACGCTGCCTCAAAACGCAGCGCTGGAAGCTCGTTTGCACCCCCACGGCTCAGGGCGGAAGGCACTTCGGGCTCTTCAAAATGTCTGTCGATCCCTACGGTGAAGTCGATCTCGCAAGCCTACGCCCCGAAGTGCTCGCCCCCATGAAGACTGCGCTTGAACACTGGATGGACGATAAAATCGAATCCTCGATCGCAGAAATTTTCCCGAAAGGAGAGCCCGAATAATCTCCGGGCGCGGATTGCCGCTTGAGTTCTCCCGGCACGAAAGGCAGCCTTTCCCAAGTCCTCCATGAAATTCCTAGCACCGCTCGTCGCACTCGTTTCTATCACTCATCTTCACGCTGCCGAGACACCGAAAGTTTTCGAAGGCCTGCTAGAATTAAATGTCCCGGTCCGCGGACAAATCGGCGTGGTGCTGCCACCGCAGGAAATCGATAAATATGTGGCCAAGGTCGAGGCAGCAGCCCGCAAAGACCCCAAGTGGTTTCGCGAATTCTCTGGCCAAGCCACACCCGGCGCTCCCCTCCCCTATGACGAGCGCCTCGGCCTAACCAACGAGGAATATAAAGCGTATCTCGAATTGTGGAAAAAGCGCGAATTTAAGTCGATCGAGGAGATTGTATTACTTCTCCGTCAAAACGCCGATGGTAGCTGGACCGTCAGCGGCACGGGTGGCGGAAGCACTCTAACAACTTTACGCTATCAGCCGAAAGACGACTTCTTCCGCTCCCCCAATGGCGAACTCAAACGCATCAAAGACATAACGGCAGATGCTTCGAGTATCCTCGGCGAATGGTCCGGACGTGAATGGAAATTCGAGGAAGAAACCGGGCTCGGAAAAGTGAAGGAAAACCTAGCGCTCGGGCATTTCGCCGACAATCAATTTGGTATCCTCGTTTACCGCGCCCAAGAACTCTCCACTGAAGGGACCCGCCTGCTCGATAAAAGCCTCGTGATCCGCTTCCCTCTGGGAAAATTCGGTCATGCCAAGGAAGTGACCGCAGCTCCGGCGAAAGCACCTGCGAAAATTCCTGCAAAAGTTCCCGCGAAGGCACCTGTTAAAACCGTTCCGCTAAAGAAGTAACTGATGGAATCCGAAGCCCCAATTGGCGAAAAACGCCGGGGCTTCCGCCGCGGATCTTGGCTGCTCTCGGCACTGCTGGTCTTACCCATTCTTGGATTTTTACTCAGCAATCTCTGGCTCGCCACTCCTTGGTCATGCCGCTGGATGGCAGCGAAAATCGAGAAAGTGACCGGCCTACAAACCCGCATCAGTGGCGCTACATGGTCACCTTGGTACGGAGCCTGCGTCCACAACGTGGAACTACTGCAACCCGCTGCCCTCCGCTCGGCATTACCCCATCCGTTAGCCACCATCGAATCCATCCAACTCACCCCCGTCTGGCGGGCATGGATGCGTGGCAAATACGAAGTTAGTTCGATCTCGCTCGACACGCCAAAACTCGTCATTCCCATTGAGCTGCTTTCCCATCTATCAGGCTCGCAACCCCAACCCGCACCGCCCATCGCAAGTGGGCCGCCACCGCCTGTCGTGCAAGTGAATCCACCCGCCGCCTCTCCCGCACCGGTTCCCCCTCCCGTGGCGGTTGCACCGCTCAATATTCCCGCACCGCCTACGCTTCCACCGCAGCCCACAGGTTGGCTGCATTTAAAAAACGCTTCATTTTCAATCGTTTCCGTTAGTAGAAAGCAAGCGCTTTTTAAGATCGATGAGATCACCGGTTCACTTCCCATTGCGGGCGATCCAGCACAATCAGTTCTTAAAATCCAGTCCGTCTCCTTTGACGAGCACCGGACATTTAACGATCTATCCGCAACCTTGGATTGGAAATATCCTGTGCTCTCCATGAAGCCGCTTGAATTAGAATTTCATGGCTACAAAATTCTCATCGCCAGCAAAATTGCCTCCCTCAGCGGCCTGCCCATTCAGATCGAAGCGCAGATTCCAAAACAGCCCCTCGCAGCCATTCCGTTACCGTTCAAGGGCCATCTCGAGGCCCAGTCCTTCGCCCTCAACGGAGGCTTCCGCGGTTTGCTCGCAGCACCAAGCACTTGGCAAGGTGATCTGATAGCAGAAACAATCGCACCCTCCCTCACCCTCGCCGAGCATGATGCGAAGTTCGACAAAGGCAGCGCCGTCATCGTCCTCCGTGGCGGCCTACTGTCTTGTCTCGACGCCCGCTTGATTGGCGATGAACTATCGCTGTTAGGTAACGCGACGGTACTTTCGAATGGCAGCGCTGCCGGAGCCTTGCGTCTGGTCGCACCCCCAGAAAATTTGAAAGTCATCGTGATGCGCGGCTTCCCTAACATCCCTGAGCCGTCCCTAACCCCGCTGAGTTCACCGCAGCGGTCAGCCTTTGATCTGGAAGCTTTCGGAAACATTAGCCAACTTTTCCTCCGGCTCGGTAAAGATGGACCGGTTGTAAATTTGAAAACCACCGCGCCACAGCCATGAGAATCATCGCAGGAAAAGCCGGACGCACCGCCATCAAGGTGCCCTCCGCCGTCGCCAGGCCGACCACAGATTTCGTCCGTCAGGCGGTCTTCTCCATCCTCGGAGAAAAGGTGGAAAATGCCCGCGTTCTCGATCTTTACGCCGGTTCAGGTGCTCTCGGCCTCGAAGGTCTGAGCCGTGGTGCTTCTAGCTGCACCTTCGTCGATGAACATCGCCAAGCCATCCAGGTGATCACCGAGAATCTAGCAAAAGCCCGGCTCGATGGCGGCCACACGGTGAAATCCGAAGTAAACCTTTTTCTGAAACGCGATGCCACCGCCTACCATCTCATTTTTGCCGATCCACCGTATTGGAAATTCTACGGTGATAAAGACCACGTCACGGACCTCCTCAAAAGTGGCCTGATCCCGCCGCGGCTCGTTCCTAACGGATGGTTGGTCGTCGAAATTTCTTCCCATCAGAAATCTCCCGAGGCGGACGACTTCACCCTCATCGCCCGCCGCGAATACGGCAGCAGTGCGATTCTCATTTATTCCGCAAAGTAGCATCGCCATCATGCGTTTTTTCCTCACTCTCACCCTCTATCACTTGCTCTTGCCGCTGCTTTTTATCGCAGCATTTCCCGGCTGGATCGTGAAAATGCTCCAGCGCGGCGGTTTCGGAACGCGCCTAGGCGAGCGCGCGGCGATCTACACGGAGCCTAACGACTTCGAACCCTGCGGCGCGGTCCACGTCCATGCAGTGAGTGTAGGCGAATGCATGTTAGCGCTCAAACTCATCCGCGAGTGGCTAACAAGCGAACCGGACCGCCGCTTCGTGCTCGCCACGGGTACCGCTACCGGTCACGCCGTTGCCACCATTGCGGAAATCGCCAACCTTCGAGTGACCTACTCGCCGTTAGATTTTCCATCGATGGTTCGCCGTTATCTATCAAGATTCCAGCCATCGCAAATTGTGCTCATCGAAGGAGAAGCATGGCCGCACCTATTATTCGCTTGCAGGCAAAGTGCCATCCCAGTCCGGTTAGTCAACGCCCGGATGTCCCCACGATCCGCCCGCCGCTATCGCAAATTTGTTAGGTGGATTCGCCCGCTTTATTCGACCTTGGATCTCGTCGCCATCCAAGAACCCGAGGACCGCCAAATCTGGCAGGATCTCGGCGTCGCACCGGAGCGCATCCACGACACCGGCAGCCTGAAGTTCGATCCCGGTAGCGGCGCGCGCCCTGCTCACCGCTCGGAATTCCAACAGATGCTCGATGCGCTTGGAGACGGCCGCCGCGCCATCCTCGCCGCCAGCACCCACGCGGGTGAGGAGGCATGGATCGCCATGGCCATTCGCCACGCTGATTCTAACCTCCTCCCGATCATCGTCCCTCGCCATGCCGAGCGTCGTGCGGAGGTCAAAGCCGCCCTTGAACATGCTGGATTCGAAGTCATCCTTCGCTCCGCTTTCACTCCCGCAAGAGACCTAACAAAAACGTGTCTTGTCATCGACACCACCGGCGAGCTTCGCGACTGGATCGCCCATGCCCACGTCGTCATCATCGGCAAAAGCTTCCTTTTCACCGGTGGCCAAAACCCTTGCGAAGCCATCCTCGCCAGCAAACCTATCATCTGCGGTCCCCACATGGAAAATTTCCAGCCCCTCGCCGCGAGGCTCGTGCAGGCTGGAGGCAGCATCCTCGCCCGCGATCCCGAAGAGCTTTCCCGCGCCATTGTCACCGCCCTTGATCCCCAAAAATCCAAAGCGATGATCGACGCTGCCTCTAAGCACCTAACACACCACGAAGGCGCGACGAAACGAATCATCGCACTTCTACAAGATCGCGAACCTGACACGGCGCGTAGCTACCCGCCAGCCGGGCAGCCGTGATTGACGCCGGATAATCCGCCGCACAACCTCTCACCCATGTCGCGCGCCGGACTTATTCTTAAACTCAGTTGCCCCGATCAACCGGGCATCGTTGCCAAGGTAGCAAACTACGTCGCTGGGCATCGGGGAAACCTTGTCGAGTTCGCGCAATTTTCTGATAAGTTAGGGAGCAAGTTTTTCGCCCGACTTGAAATTGAAACCATGGATCTGGATGTCGATGTTCAGGATTTCGTGGATGGCTTCGGCACACTCGGCCGCTCACTGCAAGCAGATTGGCACTTCCGCCGCTTGCCCTACCGCATGCGCACCGCCGTGCTGGTCACCAAAACCGATCATTGCCTGAATGAAATTCTTTGGCGCGCGGAGCTCGACGAACTCCCCATCGAAATCACCTCTATCATCGGTAACCGCAGCAACTGCCGCGCGATCGCCGAACGCGCGAATATCCCATTCCATGAAATCAACATGGACGAAGGAAACCGTGAGGCCGGCTTTGTGAAAATCCGCCAAATGATCGAGCAGCAAGATGTAGAATTAATCGTGCTTGCCCGTTTCATGCAGATTATTCCCGATGATTTTTGCAGGGACTACGCCGGGCGCATCATCAATATCCATCACAGTTTCCTCCCCGCTTTCATCGGCGCAAATCCCTACAAACAAGCCTACGAACGTGGCGTGAAACTCATTGGAGCCACCTGCCACTACGTCACCGGCGATCTCGATGCCGGACCCATCATCGAACAGGAAGTGGACCGAGTGCAACACTTCCACACGCCCAACGACCTCGTCCGCCTTGGCCGCCACTGCGAACGAATCGCCATTGCCAAGGGAATCCGTTTTCACGTCCATGACCGCACAATTATCGATGGGCACCGTGCCATTGTGTTCCCCGATTAAACGGAATTGGAGGCTTTACAAACTCCGGGTGCCTGCTCATTTTGCCGTTTCCTTCAAGGAGAGGTGGTCGAGTGGTCTATGGCACCTGATTCGAAATCAGACGTAGTGTAACAGCTACCGTGGGTTCAAATCCCACCCTCTCCGCCAATGCTTTTACAAGTCATTGAATATGCAGCATTCCCTGTATCTGCAATGAAAGAGGAACCGGAAATAGCATACATCGACGGCATACACCCACCGTCGAACCAAGTGCTATTGCCTCCGAGTATTCTGAATCTGAAAGGCCGATTCTACTTCCAAAAGCGTATCCCGAGGAATCTCGTTAAAAGCGAATGCAAGGGGAAAGCCGAGATCATCAAGCGGGCACTGAAAACAAGCGACCCTAGCGGCGGCGAGACACAGGGCAATTTCCGTCGCAGAGGATGCAGAACGTGAATTCATGGCCAAGCGAAAGCAAATGGGCTTGGCTCGGCCAATTTGCAGGGGCTGCAAATTCGTCCATATCCCCTGTCATTTCGAAATTCTCGGAAATTCCGGATATCTAACTTCGCGACTTCGTCATTCGCAATTTCATCACCAACGAAAAGCGGGAATCCGCCGTGCGCCCTTTCGAGTCAGACCCGTCATCGAATCGGCTTAAAGAATAGAAGCATTTCAAAGACGCCATGGAGCGGGGAAAATAGCGCCAAAACCAAACATATTAGAAATAAAAATTGAATCAGTGGCGTCGACGTTTAAAACAAGTTCATCCCAAAATGATTTTCCCTTTTTGTTTTACATTGTCACTTATTCTAGTTGGCGTTCACAGCAGCAAAAGCTACATCGCTAGGCTGGAGAATCACGTGTTTGAGTTTGCGATCACTGGAGTGAGAGACAATTGCACGGCGGAGGCATTTGTTTTTGACTTCATCTGGAAAATCAAAGTGACGACTGACGCGGTAAGCCTTTACCGGGCTTTCGCTCACTCCGATCAGGCAATAGGGGCTTCCCGATCTGTCAGCCGTCAACATTGCGCCCCTTGTTGAGCGCATTCTTTTTTATCTAATCCACCTCATGAAAACTAAAAACCTTCCCCTTAACCTCATCTTGCTTTGTTTGACCTCCAGCGTTCATGCTGAAGTTAAACTCCACCCACTTTTCGCGGATCACGCGATATTGCAGCGTTCCGTCTCGGTTCCCGTTTGGGGATCGGCCAGTCCCGGTGAAAAAGTGACCATCACTTTCGCAGGTCAAACCGCCTCAACAACCGCGAGCTCAGATGGAAAATGGCGTGTCGATTTGAAGCCGCTCACTGTCTCGGAGACATCTCAAGATCTCACCGCCACGGGAGCTAACACCGTCACCATTCATGACATTCTGGTGGGCGATGTTTTTCTCGCCGGGGGCCAATCGAACATGGGTTCCTCGTTGAGTTCTGGCTCGGCTGCTTTGGCATTGCCTACTGCGACGGACACTGCACTGCGCTTTTATTCTGTCACAAAACTCGTCGCCGCTGAGCCGCTGAGCACACCGAAAGGCCAGTGGGATGTAAGTTCTCCGGAAGCAGCGAAAAACTTTTCTGCCGTCGCTTATTTCTGTGCCCAAGAAATACGACGCACACAGAAAGTTCCCGTTGCCATCATCAACGCTTCTTGGGGGGGAACTCCGATCAAAACTTGGATGAGCCTAGAGAGCCTCAAACCCGAACCCGCCATTGCTGCGACACTCGCTGAATGGGATGCCGCCATTGCCAAACACAACTCGGCCAAGGATCACCCCGAGCTGCAAGCTGCGTATTTGATGGACGCGAAAGATTGGGAAACCAACGTACAGCCTGCATTCAAAGCCGCCCTCAAAGCTCACAACACCGAAATGGACGCCCTGCGTGCCGCCGGCAAGCCGACGCTTCCAGGCCCGAAGCCATCGCGTCCAGAGCCAGAAGCACCGGATCCCATCGCCATGCCTTCTGCGTCGAAGCGCCCTTCCGTTCCGACTATTTCCTACAATGGAATGATCGCTCCACTCCAACCGTACGCCTTACGCGGCATTCTCTGGTATCAAGGTGAGGCGGATGGAAGCCACGGGATGGAGTATCGCATTTGGCTACCTCGTTTGATTGAAGGTTGGCGCAACGCGTTTGGCCAAGGCGATTTGCCATTTCTCCTCGTGCAGCTCCCCGGCAACGGAAAAGACCTCACGCCGGTCGCCGCCCAAGGAATGCCTTGGACCCGCGAAGCGCAACTGCTCGCGATGAAACTTCCAAAAACGGGCATGGCCGTCACCCTCGACATCGGCGACGTCAATGAAGTGCATCCCGACAACAAACGCTTTGTGGGCGAACGCTTGGGCATTGCGGCGCGCGGAGTCGTTTACGGAGAAAAAATCGTCTATTCAGGCCCGATTTACACCGGATGCAAAAAGGAGGGCGAAAAAATCACTGTCGATTTCCAATCGATTGGGAGTGGTCTTATGTCAGGGCAAGCACCTTGGGTGGCGGCGAGCGGACAACCTCTGCCGAAAGACAAACTCGTCGGTTTTTACATCGCTGGGGAGGACAAAAAATGGGTGGAGGCCGAGGCCAAAATCGAAGGCGGTAGCGTCGTGGTTTCCAGCCCGCAAGTTCCCAATCCGCAAGCCGTGCGCTACGGATGGGCTAACACGCCTCAGGTCAATCTTTACAATCATGAAGGTCTGCCTGCCTCACCCTTTCGCACCGACGACTGGCCAAAATAAGGAACCAGGTCGCATGTTTTCCCACTTCGATCACAGTGCAAGCCACGGCGAAGGCACGATTTTGGTTCCCTCCAGGCTCTCGGTAGTAAAATGTCCCGCCACATTTATTTCATGAAAATTTCATCCTTACTCCTCGGATTCGCGGCGATACTTTTCCTCGTGGGCTGCGGAAAAAAAGTGGAGGTTTACATCTCACCATCCGGCTCAGACTCAGCTGACGGATCAGCTGCACACCCGTTTGCGACTCTGGAGCGAGCGCGTGATTTCGTCCGAACTCAAGTCGGAAAACCGGCCACCGTCTGGATCGGGGGAGGAAATTACTATCGTCCGAATGCATTGGATCTGACCGCAGCGGACTCCGGCACTGCCCAGGCCCCGCGGGAGTGGCGGGCAGTGAAAGGAGAAAAAGTCCGCCTCGTGGGTGCCACGAAAATAGCTGCGGAATCGTGGAAACCCGTGACCGATCCCGCCGTCCTTGCGCGGCTTGATCCAGCGGCGAGGGATCACGTTTTGGAACTCGACATCGCCGCATTGAAACTGCCCATCCTCACTCGTTTTCCCGACTTCTTTGTCGGCGGCGCCGGGCTGTTTCAGCTTTTTTTAGAGGGGAGTCGGATGCCCCTTTCCCGCTGGCCGAACGGCTCTTACACCACCATGCAGGAGGTTACCGATAGCGGGTTGCTTCCGAAACCTCACGGCGGCACATTTATTTATCGAGATGAACGCATCAACCGCTGGCAGGCAGCCCTCACTGCAAATGAGCTCTACATCGCGGGTTTCTGGCGCGTGCCGTGGATCATCCAGACCGTGCGTGTGGAAAAAATCGATTCTGCCACCAAGGCGATCACACTGGCGGCGGTGGTTCCGCAGGGAATCGGCTCCAAATACACAGCGCTCATCGAAGGTACCCGAAAAGGCACAGGGCGGGAAAATTATTACGCGCTCAATCTCATCGAAGAAATCGATCAACCCGGCGAATGGGCCTATCGTTTCGCAACCCAAAAACTCTATTTTTGGCCCCCAAAGGACTTGGCCAAAACCGAACTCCTGATCGCCACTGGAAACGAGCCTGTCATTCGGGAAACAGACGCGAGCTACCTTCAAGTCTCCGGACTGCAAATTGAGGGCGGCCTAACTGCCTCCGTGGAAGTGCAAGGTGGGAAAAACACCTTGTTGAACGGCTGCACAATTACGAATACAGGAGGTGACGGCGTCGTCATTTCCAGCGGCACCGGACACGGCGTCCAGAGCTGTGATTTCTCGCACATCGGAGGCTTTGGCATTCGCATCAACGGCGGCGACCGTAAGTCCCTGACCCGGGGCAATCTTTTTTGCGACAACAACCACATTCAGGATGTTGGCGAAGTCACGAAAATCGTCGAGGCCATCAAAGTGGAAGGCGTAGGCAATCGCGTGACCCACAATCTCATCCACGACGTCCCCAGCAATGGCGTTCAATACAGCGGCAACGATCATCTATTTGAATTCAACGAACTGCACAATGTCGGACTCGACAGCGGCGATCTTGGTGGGTTCTACACCAACGATACATGGGCCAGTCGCGGCAACATTTTGCGCTCTAACTTCGTGCATCATTCGCCAGCAGCCAATGGCATTTACATTGATGACGGCGACGGCGGCGACGAAATTTCAGGAAATCTTTTTTATCGAAATGCCTGTGGAGTCTTCATCAGTGGAGGACCTGATAATCTAATCGTCGGTAACCAGGTGATCGACTGCAAAAAAGGCCTGCATATCGACGATCGAGGCGTCTCCCGCGGCTACAACATAAGCAATACGAGATACATGAAACCGCTGCTAGATTTTGATTACAAAAATCCGCCGTGGAGTGTGCGTTATCCGGCGCTGGTGCATGTGCTAGATAGCAATCCCGAGCTGCCCAATGGAACGGCGTTTCGGGGGAACGTGCTCATCCGGTGCGACAAGCCCATCAATCTGTCGGGTAAGCCGGAAAATTTAAAAGTCGTTGAGTTTAAGGATAATCTGGAGCTCACCGTTGCACCGAAGTTTGTGGATGAGGCGGCGCTGGATTTCACAATTTCAAAAATCGATGGAGACGTGAAATTTCCACTCGAGTTTCAACCCGTTCAGCGGGGTAAAATTGGTCTCTACGTTGATGCAAGTCGGCTAACTATTCCTACATTGGCCGAGACTGGCGGCAACGAGGAACGCCAGCGGCCTGAAGCCGTTTTTAATTCTGAAACGGACATGAAACGCTCTAACGAAATGGGCACGCCTATCAAAGCCGCCAAACCATAGTTATGGAGCACTCCAAGCTGCTTCTTTGCTTTGCGTTGTTTGCCATTCCCACATTCGCACAAGCCGCAGGAAACCTACTCATCACCCACACGCCAGCGGTGACGCCGAGTAAATTCGACGGAAACAGCCCGCCTCGATCCAGCAATACGTGGCTGGCTTTGACGGCGCGGTGACAGGAAGGATCCAGCCATTCTGGGAGCAAAGGTCACGGCCATTCACATCGTTAGTTACTCCAAGCATGTGATAGAGAAGAACATTTTCGTGAAAACAAAAACTCCATTTTTGTATCGACGATCGGGAAACCCGCCGCAAGTATGCCACTTAGAAATCTTTGTTCTAGTCAGTCCCCGACGATAATCCCATCCAGCCGTCGTGGAGCGTTAAGGCTAGTAATCATTAGGGGTTTTAGCTCATTCGCTTTTTCTCTCAGTAATATAACCCACTTTGTTTACCGTGCTGTCACGGTTGGTTTTAAAAAACCAGTCAGACAGCACGAGAAACTCCCCTCCCCTGTAAACATGAATACTCGTCTCTTCGAAAGTATATACGGTGCTTTGCGCCAGCGGTTTATCATCACCACCAGTGCAATATTTTTAGGATTTACTCATCCGTCGTCCTTGATGGCGGCTTCTGCTACTTGGGCGGGAACGGGCAACACTGCATGGAATATCGGCGCAAACTGGAATGGCGGCACCTCGCCGGGGTCTCTCAGCGGGCAAACCAACTCAGACACCGCTTTGTTCAACAATGCACTGTCTGGGGTTGTCACCGTGGATGCGAACCGCAACTTGCAAACCATCCTTTTTGGCAATGCAAGCGGAACGGGCGATTTTACGTTGAGCGGGGGAGGTCTTCTGCTCTCGGCTGGCGGAATGATCCAGGTTGATTCGACTTTCACCGGCAATGCGACGGTAACCACAGGACTAACCCTTCAGGGGAATTCATCGCTGATTAACAACGGAGCCACGGACTCAATCCTGAGCGTAAATACAGTAACTACGGGCACGGGTCTTGGCGCTGTAACACTCACCTTAAGTGGATCCGCTAACGTCGGAGTTCTAGGTACATTAGGCAACAACATTCTGGGAGTGATCAGCCAGGGGACGGGCACTACCCTAGCGATCAACTGCACGGGACCGGGCACCTGGATGACATTTAACCAAAACACCTACACCGGCGGCACGACGTTGAACGGGGGAACATTGATCGTGAGTAACACCACGCCGTTGGGCACAGCGGGCGCGATTACCATTGCAAGCAGCAGCACGCTACGAACGATCGGCGCGATGAGCGACGCATCGTCTCGCATGGTGGTCAATGACGGTGCCACGTTCACGTATGACACGGCCAACAACAATTCCACTTGGGCGTCAGCTCTCCAACTAGGCGCATCCAAGACGGGTTCCCTAACCAAGACCGGTCTGGGCACGTTAACGATTGCCCTTACAAGCGGAGCGGTTGAGCAATACACCGGGGCGACCACGGTAAATGCAGACTATCGGGGCGGCCATTTACAACACCACCGGCAGTGCGGCTTCATGGACCAGTGGGACAGTAAACTACCGCCACAACAGCGGGTCGATCACTGGCACGGTCGGCACGGCGACGATCAACTCTCTGGATCTCACCAGCGTGACCAGCAACAGTTTTGTCATCGGCGGCCAGTTGACGGTTAATGACGGGATTCTCTTTGGCAGTGGCATCGGAAATCACGCCTCAGTAATTAGTGGCGGAAGCCTGACCGGCCCGGCCAACGACGACCTGATTATCGTTAATAGCAACAACCAGAATAACAACGCCTCATAGGACATAAGCTTATTCTCGGCGGTGCCGGCTGCTGCGGCGACGCCGAGGCCGCGTTCACAGGGCAAGCGCTCGACAACAATTCACTCTCCGTTGTTGACGTCTCCCGCTTCATGCTCTGAGGCGGACCCAGAAAATCGGGCCAGTGGCTAAGCTATGATTGTGGTGTGTGGGAACGGCATTTAAACCGAACCGAACACACACAAAATGAAAGGCAAACGAAGAAGACACGACCCCGAATTCAAGGCCCGCGTAGCG
>JANYEC010000065.1 GCA_025363295.1 Akkermansiaceae bacterium | reverse complement strand
TCGATTACTACTAACAATCGCATGAATCTCTTCCTGCTTGCGCTCATGGCGATCGTCGTCATCCTCGCCGGATGCCTCGCCCTTTGCGTGGGATTATTTTTCGCCGTCCCCGTCATCTGGCTTGGCTGGCTGGTCGCCTACCGCTGGATGCAATACGGCAACCGCGCCGCCCTGGATCATTCGGGCACGACCACTCCGATGCTGTCGAATGTTTAACTGGCGGACTTTTGGAGTTTCTAAAGAAAAGCATCTAACGAAATCGAGGTTTATCAGGACGCGATTTTTGATTTTAAATCTATGGTCATTGGTGGCTGAAAATCTTGCATGGGCGTTAGTTTATTTGGGCGACGACCTTATTGAGAACGTAATGGTTCAGGCTGCGGAGGTAGTCAGCTTCGTGGGTGCAATGAATTTCGCGCTCCCTCATGAGATCATCACTCCATGTCTTCCGAGCATCCATAGTTCTTCCCACCCACTGCCGTCCCCTCCTAGGCAAATTCACTCTCGAAAATTTCCTCTGCCTTCCGTCGCCGCAAAAATTCTGGTTTCTCGCTGGCAACCAGGTAGCCTTCGTGTTGTTTTCCCGCCGTGTCCGCAGTCACCAATATTTCTACCTACCGCTTCGCCGAACTCACCGGGCTTAAGGAACTGCGTGAGGAGCTGACCAAGCAGTGCAAAAATTGGGAACTCAAAGGGACGATTCTCCTCAGCACCGAAGGCATCAATCTATTCGTCGCCGGCGCGGCGGAATCCATTGATCAGCTTCTCGAAAAACTCCGTGGCATTCAAGGCCTTGAAGACCTAACACCAAAATTTAGCCTCAGTGATACCCAGCCATTCAATCGCATGCTGGTCCGCTTAAAAAAGGAAATCATCTCGTTTGGCGTCGAGGCCGTGCGCCCCGCAAATTACACTTCGCCGAAGCTTTCCGCCCTTGAGTTGAAGCGCTGGCTCGACGAAGGCCGTCCCGTGACATTGCTCGATACTCGAAATGACTACGAGGTGAAACTCGGTACGTTTAAAGGGGCGCTCGTTCCTAACATTAATACATTCCGCGAATTTCCCGAAGCGGTAAGAAAGCTGCCGGAAGAACTGAAAGACCAACCCCTCGTCATGTTCTGCACCGGTGGCATCCGTTGTGAAAAAGCGGGTCCCTTTATGGAGCTGGAAGGCTTCAAAAATATCTATCAACTCGACGGCGGCATCCTAAAATACTTCGAAGAATGCGGCGGCGATCATTATGAGGGGGAGTGTTTTGTTTTCGATCAGCGTGTAGGCGTCGATCCCGGCCTGCGTGAAACCGACACCGCTGTTTGTTTCGCCTGTCAAGCACCCCTCGATCTCACCGATCAGCAGGATCCCCGATACGTGGAGAGTGTTAGCTGCCCGCATTGCTTCGTGAGCGAACCCGCGCGCATGGCAGAGCGGATCGTTAAAATCCAAGCCGCGATCGCTAAGGCATCTGATCCTTTGCCAGGATCTATCCCCTGCGAAAACCGCCGTCCAGTGAATGTGCCGGCAGCCTATGATGGCTATGAACTGCTAGATTCGCTGTGTGGAATTTTCCCGCAGATTTCCCGTGAGGAATGGGAACGCCGATGCGAGGAAGGCCGCTTCCTCAACTACGGCGGTACCGTCCGCGGGAAGCATCACATCGTCCGTGGTGGCGAGCGCGTGGTGCAGATTTTCCCGGCGGATGTCGAGCCGCCGGTCTCCGCTAACATCCGCGTGCTGCATGAGGACGAGGCGATCTTACTCATTCACAAACCCGCGCCCCTGCCCATGCATGCCAGTGGTCGCTTCCACCGGAACACGCTGCAATATATTCTCAACGAAGCGTTAGCGCCGAAGTATCCGCGTCCAGTCCATCGCTTGGATTCGAACACCACCGGCTTGGTTCTTTTCGCCCGCACCCGCCACTTCAGCCGCGTGTTGCAGCAGCAGTTTCTCGAAGGCAAAGTGGACAAACGCTATCTTGTTAGAGTGCGGGGTCATCCCGAGCATGACACGTTTTTTTCCGATGCTGCCATTTCCTCTGAACCGGATGTCATGGGCACCCGGATGATTGACGAGGAAAACGGACTCGAATCTCGCACGGATTTCACCGTCATCGAACGCTGCTCGGATGGCACCACCCTGCTAGAGGCAAAACTCGGCAGCGGCCGCACCAATCAGATCCGCGTCCATCTCTGGCAGCTCGGGTTTCCGGTTGTCGGCGATCCTGCGTATCTAACTGATCGGAAAATCGGCAACACGCAAACTCTCACGCCAGAGGATGCGCCGCTTCAACTCCACGCGTGGAAACTCTCGTTCCAGCACCCGCTCACCGGAGTCGCGATGACTTTCGAGACCGAGCGCCCGATCTGGGCCTAACGTGCCGTTACCACCTCGCGAATCCGTGCGGCGACGTCATCGAGTGTCCCGTTCGAGTCGATCACCCGCACGAACCACTCGTCTTTCAAAGAGAGGAAAATTTCCCGGCAACGGGTTAGATTCTCCCGCTGTTCAAATTCGTTAGTTGTATCACCCCGCACGCCGATGCGGGAATGCGCGGTGTCCACATCGAGATCGAGGATTAATAGCAGATCCGGGAGCGGTGCGAATTCCTCGTTGCGCCTGCGGATTTCTAACGGATCAAATCCACGTGCGCCTTGGTAAGCCATTGATGAAAAATAGTAGCGGTCCAGAATTACCACTTTTCCGGCAGCCAGCGACGGCGCAATGAGTTCCTCCACGTGCTGATGGCGGTCATTAAGAAAACATTGAAGTTCCTCCTCAGGTAAAAGCCGCCCGGTCGAGGCGGATTCTCGCAGCTTCGTTCCCCACGGCCCGTCTGTAGGTTCGCGGCTAACAACTACTTCGCGCCCCTGATCAGTGAACCACTCACCGAGGCGGCGGGCTTGTGTCGATTTTCCGGTGCCGTCGATTCCCTCGATGACGATGAACAGTCCTTTTGGCATGGATGGGCGAAGTGTTACCCGCCACAAACGCTTCCGTCAATTCCCAGAATCCTGTGAGAGCTGAATCATCCCGCCTTTAGATTCGAGTCGAAAAATCTGACCGCCACAGACCTAGCCAACCTGAAGCACATTGCGTTAACTGATTTGCTTCCGTTCCGGATCATGCTGGCAAAAAGTTCCGGGTCGTGAACACAATTGCCACGGCGTTGGCGGGCTTCATGATAGAGAGTCCAAGAGTAGATGGTTTTCGCCTGAAAACGTCCCATCTGCAGGCTTTCCCTGGCGTAGCGCTCTGCATTTTCAAAATCACTTTTTGCTAGAACACCCGGCTTGCGCCATTCGGTGCCAAGCCGATCGCGTTGCGAAAAAATTCATCTGCCGTATCAGGGTAGCCTTCACGGAAAAAAATTACCAAGACGTGTTAGGGTTACCGTAGGCCGTGCGGGTCGCGTGCCCACTAGTACCCCGTTAGGGTGGGAGAGTTCCTCATCGGTCGCATTTTCTAACCGTTCTAGTGCCGCTTGATCCTTTCCCACCAATTTCACGGCTTCCAGTGCCTTGTTATAAGCTTGTTGGGTCTGTATGGTCTTTAATAGTGAGGAAACTTCTCCTTAGGCGGCGTTGAAGCACGCCGGATGCGGCGGCGTTCGGAAATAATCCATCGACTTTGCGTAGATATCCGCTGCCCCCCTGTAACGCCCGAGTCTTGATTCCGAATCCGCGGTCACAAGCAGGATTTTTCCAAGCCGTCCGGAATTCTTTTCACCGACCGCTAGTTTATTCAAGATTGTCAGGCCGGAAGTATAATCCTCTCCTCTTATCTTTTTGTTTGCCTCCTGCAAAATTTTCGAAAAACCACTTCGAAGAGGAGTAATTTCTGAAATCCGTTTGTTTTTTCTAAGCGTCTTCGGCTCCATAACAATAGATTGAGAAAAATGGAGTCCCCGCCACGATGGTCATCGGGCGGGGACTTTAGCAAACCAGCGAGCGCTCCAATTGTGCACTTACGTCCGGAAAAATGGCTCGATTGCTAGTATTCGCGATCCGCACAGGAAGCGAGCGATCACGGATAGATGAGAGGGCATCTCTCACCGAATCGAACTTCGCCCGCTCCATGAAGCGGGTGAACGACTCGGAGTAAACGACGCCGCCGACTGGCAACAAACGAATGCAACTGCGGGTGAGGCGTTTTGCTTTCGTTTCAATCAGGCCGCCGACGAGCACGACTCGAACAGCAACCAGGCCGGTGGTGACAAACTTGCGGCGGTTCCAATTTAGTTACACGGATGAGAGATACCGATAGAATTGTATTCGAGCAAGTTGTGGGAAAGCCCCTGCGGCCTGTTATTTCGGGCCCATGCTCCATTCAAGAATACACGATGGGTCCTCATCGGATTGTGGCGGCGAAGATGGGTTCGGGTTGTGTGAAAACCACGGCAACGGTTTCTACGCTTCTGGCGCTAAATGCCGTGGACAGGGTGATTTCAACAGGCCCGGCTGGCGGACTAACAAAAGATGCTGAGCCCGGCACATGGCTGTAAGTGCATGAGGTGATGGCCTGGCAAAGCGGTAAGGCTGGCGAGGCTGGCGAGGACGGCCACGTTTTCCCCGGAGAGAAAGCACGATCAAAAATTCCAGAGAATCAAACAGACTGGCCTGATGGAGAATGGCAGAACGCTCAACCCGCGAAGCTTGTATCAGGCGAGGCCTTCATCGCATCCACAGAAATGCGCACTCGTTTAGCAGCGGAATATGCTGCCACGGCGGTGGAGATGAATGCTTACGGTTTACTAGCAGGAATCGAGGGAAGGAATGTGAAGCTGTGAGTTCTCCGAATTGTGAGTGATCATGCGGATGAAAAGGCATCCGAGGATTTCGCAGCGTTTCTGAAAAGCTACGATGGCAAGGGCGGGAAAATGGTCGCTGAGATCATTCAGGAGCTCCCGGTGGAACAGAACGAGCCCGCCGCGCATGATGCACTGCGGGAACTCTTAAAGTGAGGCAAGCATCACGGTTCTATAGCCTGATCGTCATCCCTGTGGATTGCAGAGGAAATCTTGATAGTCAGGTGTTGGCTTGACGTTTGGGTATTGCCAGTGCAATTTCTGCGCAAAATGAAGCTTTTCTCTGTAACGAATTCGCTCTTGGCAGCCGTCGGGCTGGGTGCTGTGGCTTTGAGCTCTTGCGGGCCTTCGGGGCCGGGTCATTCGGATTATCTGGCGGGAGTCGGTGGACCGGTTGGGCCGCAGTATGCGACCGATCCGAAACATCCGGCGCCGGCGATTCCTGATGATATTTCCTATTGGGATGGTGATGCGGCGACAGGTGCTCCGCTTATCAGGATTAACCGGACCCAGCAGAAAGCTTCTTTTTACAAAGGCGGTGTGCTGGTGGGGGTGTCGAAAATTTCTAGCGGCAAAGAGGACCACGCCACGCCTCCGGGGAGATACAAGATTTCAGAAAAGGACAAGGACCACCACTCGACCGCCTACGGTTGCTTTAAGGATAAGGCCACCGGCGCGATGCTCAATGACAACGTGGACATCCGCACCGACAAGATTCCTCCCGGGGCGGTTTACTATCCGGCACCGATGCCGAACTTCATGCGGTTCGCAGATGGAATTGGCATGCACACGGGGTTTTTGCCTGGTTTTGCTGCGTCGCATGGATGCATTCGGATGCCACACTACATGAGCGAGAAATTTTTTGATAACGTCCAGCTCGGCACCCCCGTGATTGTTGAGTGAGTGCTGAGAATTTAAGAACTGGTAATAATGCGTGCGTCACGTTGCCGGATGCGGCAGCCTCGATGGAGATCACCCCTCAAGCAGTGGCGGAGTGGGTGAAACGACCCATCGGCGAACGGCCGCGGTTGATCGACTGTCGGGAGGAGGACGAGCTGGCGATTTGCCAGATCCCTGGGAACGAATGGATTCCGCTGGGCTTGTTTCCGGGCGTGCGGGAACGACTGATGTCCCGGAACGAGCGTGGGGTGGTGGTTTATTGTCATCACGGAGTACGTTCGCTACGGGCGACGAATTTTCTGCGCTCCATCGGCGTGGAGAACGCATTTTCGATGAGCGGCGGAATTGAGGCGTGGTCCCAGTTGATTGATCCCGAAATGCCACGTTATTGAACATCCATGAGCGATAGGGCTCGGTAACTTAATCGGGTGCGAGAGCAATGTTTTCCGCACGCGATGAGTTGCCTTTCCAACAGAGCTGTGCCAATCTGACGCGCCTGCTCCGCCTGGGGGCATGTGCAAAGGATTATTAACACGTCGCTCATGCCACTACCTGAATATCGTAAACACCGCGCTGGTAAACTCAAGGCGAAGTCCGGCTTCCTTGAGAAACTGGTGGCGCGGCTGGATCGAGTGGAAGCGGGAGAGGTCCAGCAGATCGTGACGCGGCTGCTGCATGAAAAGGGGTTTCTGGAAAAAGTCTTCGAAGCGCTGCGAGAAGGCGTGATCATTCTCGATCCGCAGGGGGTGATCGGATTTGTGAATCATGCGGCCTGTCAGTTTTTCGGGCTGGATCCGGAGCGAGCCACAGGCGAGGTGATTTCCTCCCAGATACGCGGTTTGGATTGGAGCACCTTGGGGAAACCAGGGCGGACGATTTCCCGGGATCTTGAGGTGTTCTATCCGGAAAACCGCTATTTGAATTTCTATCTAGCGCCGATCGAGGGTCATGAGGATGCCAGTGAGGCTCTCGGCTATGTGATGCTCGTCCGCGATCTAACGAGCACTCGCGCGGAGGCGGCGGAAACGCTGGAGTCAGAGCGCTTGAGCGCATTGACGCTGTTAGCCGCTGGGGTGGCGCACGAGATCGGCAATCCACTGAACTCGCTGGACATCCATTTGCAACTGCTAGGGCGAAAACTGCGTAAGCTGCCCGCAGCAGATCGTGGTCCGTTAGAGGAAAATCTAGGGACGGCCCGGGAAGAAATCAGGCGGCTGGATACGATTCTCAAGCAATTTCTCAATGCAGTCCGGCCCACTATTCCGCTGCGTGAGAAGCATGATTTGAATGTGCTTTTGCATGATACTCTGAAACTGCTAGAGGCGGAGTTGGCCTCGCGAAACATCGCGGTGGAGCTGGACTTAGCGAAGTCACTCGCGCCGGCATTAGTCGATCCGGGGCAATTCCAACAAGTTTTCTACAATCTCATCCGCAATGCATCGCAGGCGATTCCCGGGGAAAAAGGCCAGATTACGATCCGGACGCGGGTGAACGATTATGAACACGTGATATCTATCGAAGATAACGGGACCGGAATTTCCCCCGAACACATGGGCGCGATTTTCGAGCCCTATCGAACGACAAAATCTAGCGGATCGGGTTTAGGTTTGTTGATCGTGCGCCGGATCGTGCGTGAGCATGGCGGCGAAATCGCGATCGAAAGCGAGGAGAACCATGGTACGCGGGTGCTGGTGCATTTGCCGCATGCGAATCGTCCCGTGCGATTGCTCGCCGCTCCAGACCCTGACCCGGTAATCGATCTCTAACTTTCTCTCATTATGTTACCGACCTTGTTGATTGTAGAAGACGAGCGTGCGACCCGCGAGGGCTTGCGTAGTGCCTTGGAGGAAGAATTCGATGTTTACACGGCGGCGGGCAAGACTGAGGCCATGGCGATTCTCAAAACGGAGCCGATTAAAGTATTACTAACGGATTTACGGTTAGGTGGCGACTCGGGAATGGAGTTATTAGATGCGGCGCTCGCATTGCCGGAGCCGCCAGTGGCGATTATGATGACGGCCTACGGATCGGTGGACACGGCGGTGGAAGCGATGCGGCGCGGGGCATGGCACTTTGTCACCAAGCCGCTCAACCTTGACGAAGTGGAAATGCAGCTCAAGCGCGCGCTCCGGAGTAGATTGTTAGAAACAGAAAACAAGGAACTCACGCAGCAGGTTAGAAAAACCCACAAGCTCGAGCGCCTGATCGGAAAATCTGCGGCCATCGGGAAAGTTTCCGAGCTCATCCAACAAGTCGCGGCGACGCGTGCGACGGTGCTGATCGAAGGTGAATCCGGAACGGGTAAGGAAGTGGTGGCGACGACCCTGCACCATCTATCAGGCCGACCGACTGCAAAGCTGGTGACCGTGCATTGCGCGGCACTTTCGGCACAGCTTTTGGAAAGCGAACTTTTCGGCCACGAGAAGGGCGCGTTCACGGGAGCCGCGCAACGCCGGATTGGGCGCTTCGAGCAGGCGGACGGAGGCACGCTTTTCCTCGATGAAATTGGCGAAATCGATGCGAACACTCAGGTTAAGCTGTTGCGCGTGCTGTCGGAGCGGAGCCTAGAACGTGTGGGCTCGAATTCGCCGATCAAAGTGGATGTGCGCGTGATCGCGGCGACGAACAAGAATTTGCGCGAAATGGTGGATCGCGGGACTTTCCGCGAAGATTTGTATTTCCGTCTGAACGTGGTGAAAGTCGAGATGCCACCGCTGCGGGCACGGCGGGAGGACATTGTGCTTCTGGCGAATAGTTTTCTCCAAGAGTTCGCCAAGGAAAATGATCGCCCGGTGAAACCGTTGACGGATGCCGCCATGGACTTGCTGCTGGCGTATGATTGGCCTGGCAACGTGCGTGAGTTGCGGACGGCCATTGAGCATGGCGTGGTCATGAGTAATGATCCTGTCATCGACATTCACCATTTGCCGCAATTCCTGTTGTTTAGGCGCGCGGCGGGGGGCGATTCTCCTCCACTTCCCAAAATCACTCTTGATGCATCCGCTGAATTCAACTTGCATGAGCTTGAAACCAACACGATCCGCTCCGCTCTCTCCTCTGCCGGGGGAAATCGGACCCACGCAGCGGATCTTCTTGGTGTCAGCCGCAGAACTCTTCAACGGAAATTGAAGGAACTCGGCCTGTAAAATTTCACGACTGCATTATCCCAATTTTTCATGAGTATAACTTCTGCCACTCTCCATACCGGTGTGATCATCCGCCGCAGTTTGTTTTTTCTGGTGTTAGTCGCCCTTACTCTTGGAAATCTATTCACGCTCTTCCGTGGGTTAAATTCCCCGCAGGCAATGGACCAGGCGCAGATCTCGCGGGAAATTGCACGCGGCAATGGATTCACCACCAAGATGATTCGCCCAGTAGCCTTCTATCAGGCGCAACAGGGAGGGAGCCGATCCATCTCGCTTCTCGACTTCCAAGACACCTATCATTCGCCTCTCAATCCATTGATCAATGCTGCGGTGTTGAAATTGATCGGCGCGGATAATTCAAATGCTTGGCAGATGAATGAAAATGAAATGGTTTTCCCGTTAGATCGGGTGATCGCGACGGTCAGCACGCTGTTTTTTTTGATGGCCATCGGTGTGAATTACCTGCTCATCTCGCGGATTTTCGATGCCAAGATCGCGGGGGTGTGTGCGATCCTGATGCTTTTTTGTGAGACGTTTTGGGGTTACTCGCTGAGCGGACTGCCGCAAATGTTGATGCTCTTGCTGTTTTCGTGCGGCATGTATTTCGTCTATCGGGCGGTGGAAGCGGCGAATGAAGGACGTATCGCGATGGCACCGGCGATCATTGCGGGCGTGTTCTTTACCTTGCTCGCGCTGACCCACTGGATGACGGTGTGGATCGCACTGGGTTATATCATGTTCGCGGCGATCGCCTTCCGTCCACGTGGGATCGTGGGGATCTCGATTTTGGCGTTGTTGATCCTCGCGGGGATCGGTCCCATTTTGAGAAACCAAAGCATTACGGGCTCACCATTTGGCACCGCGTTTCTAACGCTTTATAACGGGTTGGGAAATGGTTCTGAAGATATGGTGATGCGGACGAGCGATCTCGCAGCGGAGCCGTTAGTAATTGATGGAATTATTTCAAAAATCCTCCGCACCACGTTGCTGCAAGCCACGGATATTATCCCTTTTCTTGGCGGGATCATCGTGGCCCCGATGTTTTTTCTCTCTTTGCTCCACCCATTCAAACGCGGCTCGATTTCCACCTTCCGCTGGGCGATTCTCCTCATGTGGGTCACCACCGCCTTCGGGCTCGCGATTTTCGGCATCTCCAAAGAACCGCTGGATCCGAACCAACTGCATCTTCTTTTCGCTCCTATCATGACGGCCTATGGGCTGGCGTTTGTTTCGATTTTATGGAGCCGTCTGGATATCGTGACTAACACTCCGCTCCTGCGAAACGTCCATCATATCGTCATCGTTGCCATTTGCGCCCTCCCGCTGATCCTTGACTTACCCACCAAAATCCGCATCGGAATGTCGATCCGGGACCGCGGCGGCATTCCTCATTGGCCTCCCTATTATGCTCCGGCGCTCAATAGCAAAAAATCCGGGCTCAAGGGATGGGTTACCGACAAGCAGGTAGTTTTCTCGGATCAACCGTGGGCCGTGGCATGGTATGCGGACCGGGTGAGTATTTGGCTGCCTCCCACCCGACAAGGGTTTGATAAACTGGAAACCATCGCCGCAGATGCTCAAACGCCGGCCGTGGGTATTCTGATTTCGCCTTGCTCGCATGGTTCGGGTCCCATCTCCGAAGTCGCGGATAAATATAAGGACTTTACCTCGCTCGTTCTCAATGGGCGGGTGTTTCTCGCGACTTATCCGCCGGGCGTCTCGATTTTCGATAAAGACCCTAGAATCTCGGCGATCACCAAGCGCTACCCTTACGCACAACCGCTTGTAGGGATGGACATGGTGTATTATAGTGACAGGGCAATCCGCATTGGTAGCCAAAAATCCGACCAATAAACCGATGGCGCGAAGCAAATCCAGTTCCGAAGAAAAGGATCCCTCGCCGTCGTTCGAGGACGCGCTTGCGGGCTTGGAGGCCATCGTCGAGGCGATGGAGCACGAGCAACTTCCGCTCGAAGACTTGGTGGCGCATTATGAAAAAGGCTCTGCACTCCTGAGCCGCTGTGAGTCGATTCTCCAATCCGCTCGCGGGCGGATTGAGCTGATTACCCTGCACAATCAAAATGAAATCGCAGGGGAAGCCTCTGCTAGATCGTTAGATACCTCTCCTACTCCGACCGATTCTTCAGACGATTCTGACGACGACGATCATGACATCCGCCTCTTCTAAGCCTCCCGCCCTCGGTCCGCTGCTTTCCGCAATCCATTCACCCAGCGATGTCAAAAAACTCGCGGATGAGGATTTACCGAAACTTGCGCAAGAGGTCCGTGAAACTCTGATCAGCTCGCTTTCAAAAACCGGTGGTCATCTCGGCCCAAATCTGGGCGTCGTAGAACTGTCCATCGCGTTGCACCGGGTTTTTTCGACACCGGAAGATAAGTTCGTTTTCGACGTCTCCCACCAAGGCTATGTCCATAAAATGCTCACCGGGCGCGCCGATCAGATTCACACGATCCGCACTTACAAGGGACTCAACGGCTTTCTTCTTCGCACTGAGTCCCCGCACGATTCCTACGGCGCTGGCCATGCCGGCACCGCTCTATCAGCCGCTCTCGGCATGGCCGCCGCTCGCGATCTAGCAGGAGCAGATAACCACGTCGTTGCGGTGGCAGGGGATGCCGCATTCACCTGCGGACCGACCTTGGAAGCGCTGAACAACATCGCGGAAACCACCAAGAAGTTCATCGTGGTTCTCAATGATAACGAATGGTCGATTGATAAAAACGTCGGAGCCATCGCTCGTTATTTCAATGCGCTCCAAACCCACTCGACCTTCGCGGCGGTCCGTAGTAAAGCCGCCGAGTTTGTCGAAAAAGTCGCAGGTAAAGCCGTTAGGACGCTGGCCCACCGGGTGGAGGAAGGTGCGAAGAATTTGCTGTTCCAAAACGTCTTGTTTGAAAAATTCGGCATGCGCTACTACGGGCCGATCGACGGCCATGACCTGCCTTTGCTCGTCCGCACTTTCGAGCATTTGAAGCAAGTTCACGAGCCAGTCGTGCTGCACATCATCACCGAAAAAGGCCGTGGCTATCAGCCGGCTTTGGACAATCCCGGGAAATTCCATGGCCTCGGCACTTATAAGATCGAGGATGGCTCGACCGATGCCACGGCCACACCGACGTGCTCGGATATCTTCGGCCGGGCGGTGACGGATTTCGCAAAAAAGGACTCAAAAATCGTCGCCATTACCGCCGCTATGCCGGGCGGGACGAAGCTGGAAATTTTCAAAAACGAACTGCCGGACCGATACTTCGATGTTGGCATCGCCGAGGAACACGCTGCGCTGTTCGCCTGCGGACTGGCGGCCGAGGGCTTCCGCCCGTTTCTGGCGATTTACTCCACATTCATGCAGCGAGCCTATGATATGATTATTCATGACATGGCGCTGCAAGGTTTGCCTGTCCGCCTCTGCATGGATCGCGGTGGTCTATCCGGTGATGACGGCCCGACGCACCACGGGCTTTTCGATATCGGCTATCTGCGCCACATCCCCGGCATCATTCACATGCAGCCGAAGGACGAGGATGAATTCGTGGACATGCTGCACACCATGGCCCAGTATGATGCAGGCCCATCCGCGATTCGTTATCCGCGTGGCGTGATCAAAGGTACCCCGATCAAGGCTGCCCCAAAACTGCTAGAAATCGGCAAAGCGGAAGTCGTTGCGGACGGCACTGATGTGGCGCTCATCGGCCTTGGCACGATGTTTGAAATGGCCGAGCGCACCAAGGCGCAGCTTGAAGCGAAGGGCCTGTCTGTCGCGCTGATCAACCCGCGTTTCATCAAGCCTCTGGATGCCCACGTGCTAGAGGAATATGGGAAAAAATGCAAGGTTCTCTGCACCTTCGAGGACCACGTGCTTTTTAATGGATTCGGGGCTTCGGTCATCGAACATCTCCACACTGCCAGCGTTTACACGCCGATCGAGCGCATCGGTTGGCCGGATCAATTCATCGAGCATGGAAAGCCTGAAACTTTGCGTGAACTTCACGGGCTCACCGCAGAGGCCGCTACCGCAAAAGTGTTAGGTCATTTTTCGTTAGACTAAATTCGAGGAAAAACGCCTCTACTCACGCATGGCGTCTCGGAGTGGCCTATGAACCACGTATTTCTTGGAAACGACTTCTCCACCTTGGGTGACGGTCCGCCGTGTCACGCATGCGCTGGAAATTAGGGCCAGCAGTGCAGAGAGTGTGATCAGGCAGCGTTTGTAGGGAGGATTCATAGGCAATTCTTAGAGCTTTTGCCCATTGGCGTCAACTTCAGGTCGGTAGCTGTTTGATTCTGTTTTATCGGTGCAGCATTGATCCCAGAGGGGGAAAGAGGAACCACACATAGCCTTGACTCGTGAATGAATCTGCAGCTTCACCGATCTGAATTGCCCTAAAAACGCCATATTTCCGAGAAAAAACGACTTTGGGCTTGCAACCTCGCGCACTTCCCGTAACACCTGCGCCCCAAATTATGGCTAAGAAAAGTTGGATCGCACGCAACGCGCGTAAAAAAGAAACCGTCGAGAAATTTGCAGCACTCCGTCTCAAGCTGAAAGCTGAGAAGGATTACGTAGGCCTTTCCATGCTCCCACGTGATGCTAGCCCGACCCGTTTGGTCAACCGCTGCGAAATCACGGGCCGTCGCCGGGCTTTCCTGCGCCGCTTCCGTCTTTCCCGGATTACCTTCCGTGAGCTTGCTTCTGCTGGGATGCTTCCCGGCGTGACCAAGTCGAGCTGGTAAGCTGGCACAATTTACGCTATTTTCTGGCGTGGGACGGAAATTACCCGTTCCACGTCTTTCTTATGCCAATTTACGAATACGCTTCAGAAGCCCCGGAAGATCCTGAGCACTCGTGCCGCGTCTGCGCTCGCGGGTTCGAGCTCAGACGCCCCATCGATCGGGAAGCCTTGCGGATGTGCCCACTTTGTAAGAACCCGGTGAAAAAGATCATTTCGCGGATCAATACCCCGACGATCACCAAGCCGCTCTCTGTGAGCGATGCGAAAAAGGCCGGTTTCACGATTCTCCAGCGGCGCGATCAGGGCGTTTACGAAAAACTCTGACCGATGATCCCGCATTTCACGTTTCTCGCCACCCAACATGCCGCCTATCAGTGGCCGACACCCGGGGAGGCTGTCTATTACCTCGGTGGTATTATTTTATTTCTGATTCTCAACGCACTTTTCGTGGCTGCGGAATTCGCCTTTATCAAGGTGCGACCTAGTCAGTTAGAAATGGACGGCAATGGAAAGTCCAGTGGATCGAAAGCTGCGCGAAAAATTCTTGAGGATATCAATCCTTACCTTTCCGCAGCACAGCTTGGGATCACGGTAGCATCGCTGGCGCTCGGCGCTTTAGGTGAACCCTTCATCGAGAAACTTGTGGGCCCGATTTTACAGGAGATTTCTTGGTTCCCTCCGGGCTTGGTTCCCACGCTGTCATGGGTGATCGCTATTGGCTCTTTCACCGTCTTGCACGTCGTGGTGGGTGAGCAAGTGCCTAAGACCATCGCTATTCGCAAGTCACTAGAGGCGACCGTTCTGCTCGCGCAACCCATGTGCCTGTTTTACAAGGTCTGTAAAATCCCTATCAGCATGCTTAATGGGGCCTCCACTTGGCTGATCCGTTCGGTTTTCCGCATCGAACCCGCAACCGGTCACGATGAGGCTCACTCGGCGGAGGAACTCGCTCTCCTTGTCACCCAGAGCGGAAATTCTCAGGAAGTGACCGAAACTGAGCGGGAGATCCTAATCAACGCCCTCGGCCTCAACGAACTCTGGGTGCGCGATGTCATGACGCCGCGTAACAAGGTGGTAATCCTCGATGCCGACGAGCCTTTTGAGAAAACCCTCGAAATCGCGATGCGCAGCAAGCATACCCGTTTTCCGTTAGTAAAAGGACATCTCGATCACGCCATCGGCCTCATCCATATCAAGGATCTATTCAAGCTCATCAAGGAGCCGGATCCCGATCTCATGCGCATCAAACGCGAGCTGAAAATCGTGCCCGACACGATGCCGCTAGATACGTTGCTTACTTTTTTCCTTCGCGAGCACGCCCACCTTGCAATGGCGGTCGACGAATTCGGTACCCCTGTCGGCATCGTTTTCCTGGATAACGTCATGGAAGAACTTGTCGGCGACATTCAGGATGAATTCGACAACGAGCGCTCATCATTCACGCAGATCAATGAAGATGAATTCGTCATCGAGGGCGCGATGACTCTCAATGATCTCGCAGGCCACGTCCCCGAGCTTTTCCTAGAAAGTGGCGAGGTCACTACCGTCGGTGGTTATCTAACGCAACAGCTTGAGCGTTTCCCAGAAGTGGGCGAGACGCTGGAAGTTCTCGGGTATGAAGCACGAGTTAATAGCACGGATGGTCGCCGCGTCGGACAAATCCAATTTCGCAAACTCGTGTCGGTACAAGCCGGTGATGAATTGTTATTGGAAGATTAAACGCGGCCGGGAAAACGCCTGCTCTCACTTGTTATTGGGGAATTGTAACCGTGGGTAAAGCAACCTTATCTCCAAAAAAGTAGGCTCACGCACCTTCAGTATTGGCGGGGAAGATTTTGTGATTTAGAAAGTCTGGCGATGGAAGTGCCACAAGTGGATGGATTACAAGCAGGTAAGCTGATTGGCAGTGGTGGCTGTGGGCGGGTCTATCGGGCAACGGATGACGCGGGAACCTTATTGGCGGTGAAAGTTTTCGATGATGCGGCCGTCTCACGCAGGCTGTTGGAAAAGATGACAAAGCGCTTAGAGGTCGGTGGTTGGCCAGCGGGCGTGCTCCCGGTGATATCGGCGACTTTCACGGATCAGCGTTCATTTTGGGTGATGCCGCTGCTGGCGAGTGTGACAGGGGATGCTGAGATTGCGCCCAGCAGTTTGCAAATGTCGATCAACACGCACCCAGGCGAAGGCTCATGGACGCTGGTGAGATCACTCGCGCGGGCACTCGCTGGAATGCATGAACGGCGGGTGGCGCATGGGAATTTAAAACCGGGAAATCTTTTTTTCGGCGCGGACGGCGAGCTGCTATTGAGTGACTGGGCGCTGGGTAACATGCCGGGTGTGAAGCACGTCAATTTTACGGATGCATTACTCTATCAGCCGCCGGAGCAGCTCAAGAATTCAGGTGCCTATCTGGAGGAAGCCGGTTACCGCTGGGATGTTTTTTCCTTCGGAGCACTGGCATACCGAATTCTGAGGCGGCCCCGAAAATCCGACCACTCAATGGCTAAACTAAGCTATGGTGGAGAGATGCAGCGGATTGATAGGAGATCGTGGATGTTGGTTCAAGGGTGAAGTGGCGAGGGACTCGAATTTGGGCTGATGGAGCGTAG
>JANYEC010000108.1 GCA_025363295.1 Akkermansiaceae bacterium | reverse complement strand
CGCTACGCGGGCCTTGAATTCGGGGTCGTGTCTTCTTCGTTTGCCTTTCATTTTGTGTGTGTTCGGTTCGGTTTAAATGCCGTTCCCACACACCACAATCATAGCTTAGCCACTGGCCCGATTTTCTGGGTCCGCCTCATAAAGAAACCTCCTTCCTCAAGCCATCGTGGTGGAACCGTATCGGCATAGTCTTCCACCCTGTGGATAGGGAACGCCCCTAATCCTGCGGGCAATGGGTAGTCATTGCCGTCTTCTGGAACTCTCAGTGTTCGATGAAAGGAAATTTTGGTTTTTCGCCCGATTTGAAGTGAATGGAATGCGTCACCATCGCGGACAGCAACGACTACAGGCGGAGGTTCGGTTGCTTCCTGAATGATCTGTGGAATTAGAGGCCGTTGATGAACCTGGAAATCGTTTGACGGACTCCCATGGATTGGGGGCGGATTTTGAGATTGATTTGGAATTAAACAACTTTGGGGCATCAGATCTAAGCGATTCACACCAACTAACCTGAGTCGAATTGTTTCGAGAATGTTTGTTGCTGCGTTTTCTGTCATCGACCACCTCTTCGCAATTTGTGGAATGGTTGCTCCGGTTTGAGCTGTTTTGAATACGACGAGATATACCGGTGCGAGGCCTTCAAATGCAGTTCCAAGCGCATCCTTTGGGGCATGAAGTTGGGCTTTAGGCGTGTTTTCCGAAGGGTTTCTACCGAGAAACTTTGAGAGCCAGTGTGACATATTGGTGATTTCGTAAGGTTAGATGGACACACGGATTTTTTCCGGCGCGGTTCATTTAAGCCGCTTCACGCTGCAGGGGGAGAGGAGAGTCCGCATTTGAGTGATGGCGATGTCGTTGAGGGTGGCATGGGGGCAAAAGCTGAAACGCTGAAATGGTGAGGAAGAGAAGTGCCGAGTGATCAGTTAGCAGTGATCAGAAAAGAGGTTGGTGATTCAGAAGGTGGTGATTCGGTGGGAGGGATGTGGGCGAGACGGCTTCGCGGTGCTACGCCAGCCGAATGACGCCCACTCTCCTTGATTACGGTTGAGGTGGGAAATCGTCAACTTGGGGGCAAAAGACTGGAGGCGAGACGCCTCCAACACGGACTGCGGCGGGACGCCACAGCCACTTTTAGGAGGATACGCCGGACTGTCGCCGCGGAATTCGAGTGCGTCAGTCATGAGATTCTCCTTGGTTTGGCGATACGGGAGGAAGGTCGCCAGCCAGTTCGGCTTCGATTTCCTCGATGGTGGGCAGGCTGCCGCGCAGTTCCTCCGGGAGGGATTCGGTGAGTTGGGTATGCCAGGCGGCGACGGCGATGGATTGATCCAAGCCGCGCAGGGCATGCTCGGCGATGAGTCGGTTTTTTTTCCGACAGAGCGGAATGGGAGCTTGGCGCATGGATCTCACACGATTCATTGGCGGCGCGACAGGAATGTCGCGGCTCCTTATTGCGGTCATTTTGCCGGGAGTTTTACGGTTTTTCGGCGGGTGGTCTTTGCTGAAACCGGGGCTTGGTGATTGGTGCGGGCGAGGTTCACAACCTCGTGGCCGCTATTCCACTGGTTTTGTTTCATGGCGTTCATCATGGCGTGATAGTCGCCTTGATAGGAATCGAGGATTTCGGCCCGCTTTTTGCGGATTTCGGTAACGAGTGGATTGTGATTCATGGTTTTAGCCGTTTGGCCTCGAAGTCGCGGATTTCGGCACAGAGATCTTCCATGGTTCCTTCGTCGGGCTGGTTTTGGCGGGTGGCGGTGTGGTCGCCGGAGCCTTGGTCGAGCAGCCGGAGAAATCGGACGGAGTCAACAGGGCCGAGGTGGTCGGTTAGGACGGCGACTCCTTGGCGGTAGAGGTCGATGGGGCTGGTGTAAGTCGTGGTGGTGCTCATGAGATTTCAGGTGGTTGAGAATTGGACGGGATTGAGAACGGAGATGGTCAATTGAGTGGAATGCTGGATAGCACGGCGGAGGAGTTGGTCATCTGTGGTTAGCAGGATATCGACCTTCAAGGCTTCGGCGGCGGCGAGATGGAGTGCATCGAGGCGTTTGAACCCAAGTTGGTTCAGTTCGATGCTGCGTTGCTCGATGGCCGGCGTTAAGGCTTGGAAGGATGATGAGTAATTGAGGAAGTGGAGAATGCCATTTTGCCGGGTTTGGTCGGCGATGCGATGAATCTCGAACTGAAGCACGCTACTGTTAGCCAGTTGGACCTCGCCCGCAGTGATCTGCTTTAAGATGACGAGCACCGCCCCGGCTTCTAACTGGATGCGAGGTTGGGCTTGATCGTCGTAAGGACGATTCAAGCAACATGTGTCGAGATAGATTAACATGGAGCTTTATTTTAGCTAATAGTCTTGTGGGGGAAACTATTCTGACAGGGAGGGCAGAGCAATTCTGATTTTGTGGTCAATACGCTCAACACGGTCGAGAGTATTGAGGGATTGAGGAGCGGAGAAGAATGTGAGCGGGACGCCACAGCTACTTTTCGGAGGATACGCCGGACTATCGCGGTGGATTTCGAGTGCGTCAGTCATGAGATCCTCCTTGTTCTGGCGATTCGGGTGGAAGGTCGCCAGCCAGTTCGGCTTCGATTTCCTCGATGGTGGGCAGGCTGCCGCGCAGTTCCTCCGGGAGGGATTCGGTGAGTTGGGTCTGCCAGGCGGCGACGGCGATGGATTGATCCAAGCCGCGCAGGGCATACTCGGCGACGAGCCGGTTCTTT
>JANYEC010000107.1 GCA_025363295.1 Akkermansiaceae bacterium | reverse complement strand
CGCTACGCGGGCCTTGAATTCGGGGTCGTGTCTTCTTCGTTTGCCTTTCATTTTGTGTGTGTTCGGTTCGGTTTAAATGCCGTTCCCACACACCACAATCATAGCTTAGCCACTGGCCCGATTTTCTGGGTCCGCCTCATACTCAACACCTCGTTACCAAAAATCATAAGCAATTGGCATTTTACCTTGGCGCGGAATTCGTAGGTGCGCCCTAACTGAATACCTGAAATTGAAATACTAAACTCCCCGACAGAGCACGGGGAATCGCAGGAGAGTCCACCCAGTTTTCCGAACGCTCGTTCACATCAAGTCCTGTAACGTCACGGTATTCAGCGCTGACCTCGAGAGGCGTGGCACCGCCGAGCGATAGCAGCCTGCCGTGTAATTCAGCCATGCCTGGTCCCTTACGACTGACTGATAGAGTCTCAATTCCCGGAGGATTTAGACCATTTGCCAAAAGTCATTTCCTATTGAACGAAGGCGTGGCGCAAACGGATTGGATGAGTTTGGGTTCGTCCAGCAGGCTTTTAAGTGACTCAAGTAGTTGGTTGGTCAGGGCCTCACCGCTGTTTGTTAGGAAACCTGCCATGGCCTGTCCTTTCAGGTGCTGCCAAAGCCGTTCGATGGGATTGAAGTCAGGACTGTAGGCGGACAGGTAGAAGGGTTTGATGTGATGCCAGTTAAGCCGGGCGCTTTTGTGCCAGCCGGCGTTGTCGAGCACCAGATGGATTTGTTTGCCTTTCTCGGCGGGCAAGCTGAGGTTCATCGCATCGCCGATTCCGCAGAACTCTGAAAAAACATCCGAATCCCGCAACCCCTTACGGGTTAAAACGCACCTCGGTGCCGAAAACAGTGAGCAGTGGGTGACTCACTTTGGCCCGGAGCTCATAAGTTCGGCCGGGCTGGAGACCTTGGATTAAAATACTGAACTCTCCTATCGAGTTGCGAGAAAGCGAAGGAGAAGCTACCCAGTTCTCAAGTCGCTCGTTCATATCAAGTCCGGTGATATCACGGTATTCGCCCCTGGCCTCCACGGACTTTGCATCGCCGATAGATTTGAGGTTGCAAAGCAGTTCTGCGACGCCTCCACCGGTATTCCACTTGGCGGTTAGAGTCTCGACCTGCGGCGGAACCAAAGCGGGTTTCACATGAGTGAGCCGGATGACAACGGGGTTGGGCCACTTGCGATCATTGTAGAGTCGCTGCGCCAGCATGGCGTGGATCTTCAAACCCTCATCGGTTTGCTCGAAGGTCGATCGTGGGATAATATCAGCTTGATATTCGAGCGCCTTATCATTCTGGCTGAGTACGCTGATTTCAGTCTTGTCGGTGACTTTCACCGAGTGCAGGACAAAATCCTTCCACTCACCATATTTCCAGCGGTCCTTCGACTTCACGATCACATACAGCGTGTCCGTCTTACGATTGTGAGTAAACCAGAGTTCGTTTTCGTTAGTAACGATCCAAGGGCGCACGCCGTAGATGCACTCGCCGTTCACAAACATCCAAAGCGCCATCTCGCGCAGGCGTTCTTCCTGTTCGATGGGCAGCTCGCCATCAGGTTTGGGGCCTACGTTCAGCAGGAAATTGCCACCCTTGGCGCGGGTTTCTATCAGTTTTCGGATAATTTCCCCACCCGACATATATTCTTCGTTAGTCGGCTTGTATTGCCATTGGGTACCCATCGTTAGACAGGATTCCCAAGGCTCGTCGAGCGGTGTGCCCGGGATATGTTGCTCAGGCGTCTTAATCGCGCCGCGGGTCACCACAGTATCCGGCTGGAGGTCCCAGGCAAGATCAGCTAGACCCTGCGGCTCCCCATCAAAGAATACCATGTCGATCTTTCCGTAACCAGTCATCAACTCGCGGAGCTGGGTTTGATCGTGTTTCATCAGCCCAGGATTATTCTGCGGCTGCACCTCGGGAATTTGCCGCTGAATGGTGATCTTGTTTTCCCTTAGCCACCAGAAATCATCCGGAGAAAAATAGACACCAGCAGAAATGCCCTGGGCGCGGAAAGCGTCGAAGACCTCTTCCGTGATGTCGCGCTTGAAAGACGTATGCATGATACCGAAGTCAGTCGTTTTTGTATCGAACATGCAGAATCCCGAATGATGTTTGGTGGTGAACATGGCGTATTTCATCCCGGCAAGTTTCGCTAGAGCCGCCCAATCCTGTGGGGCGAACTTGCGCGGGTTGAACGTCTTTGGCAGTTCGTTCACGAAGCGGTTGAGGTAATCCTCGTCCGCACCCACCATCGAGTGGCTGATCACTGAACCGAGCTGGCTGTCCACGCTCCAGTGAATAAACATACCGAAGCCGAGATCACGAAACCATTCTAGGCGTTCCGCTTTATTGCGCGAATTTGCCACGGGCTCCACTGCGGAGGCGGACGCGACGAGCAGAAGAAAATGCAATGTGTAGGAAAGGTAGTGCGATAAATTTTTCATATTAGGAAATAAAGTTATCTCTCAGTAGCAACGGTTATTATTAGTAATTGGCTATTTATAGATACTATTTCCATTCACGCCGAGAAGCGGGTAGGACTCGTAATCCACGACATGTCCATCTATCCGGCAGCTACCCTGATAGATTTTTCCGGGTTCTGTCCAATCGAGTTCCATCTTGTTTCCCTTGAGGTTCGTATAAATGGCCTTGGGTGCGGGTGCAGTGAGATCCACTTCAAGACTCGTGCGTTTTTGAACTTCATCTGCAAAACGTCGCAGTTCAGCCTCGCTACCCCCGCCAGCGAAATCATTGACCGGAGATGTCTCAATCACCCATGCATTCCTGGGCTCCTCACAGACATAGGGATCAAACTTCTCACGCGTATTAGGCTTGCCCCACGCAGCCGGTGCGGCTGACCTAAAGCCAAATAAAACCGTTCCACCATGCGCGAAAACCCAACCGTCCCGCTCTAGCCGCGCACAAATCGCGCCGCGAGTCGTGAATGGAGCGGTCATCCGCCAAAAGCCGTACGACTCGGGAACCGCATAAACCCCAATTAAAGTTCCTTCGTGTTGGAGCGTCTGCACATAGGGATTCTCTCCATAAGCAAATGCATTGAGAACAGGTTCTTGCGGGCGACGGCGGTTTTCCTGAAACACGAAGAACGTGCTGGCAGGACTATCTGAAACCCATCGCAACAGCGTGGCCCGAGATTCCTTGAACAAGTAGGAGTTAGCCGAAGTCCCATCCGTCCGCTGGCTGGCGAGACCATAGCCATCAGTAATCCACGCCTGTTTCCTCACAAAAAATCCGTGTGAAGGAATAAGCACACTTGCTAAAACTGAACGGGGCAAAGGCAATGCGGCCTGCCATGACTCGATCCTATCAAGCGAATGAACAAATGGACTATCATATGCCAGCCAATAGCATTGCGAAACTCCTGATAGATTTGCCAGACGGTCCCCACCAAACACCAACCATGCCATCCCCGTGGTAGCACCAGGCCCGTCGGGCGAAACCATTTGGGAACCATAGTATTTCGCTCGCCCGGCAGTTGTAATCGCATAACCGCGATTCCAGTGGGCACCGGTTTGTTCTAGCATCCAACCTAACACTTGCTGGGCCAGCACACGAACCTCCTCCTCATCGCCGAAGTCCGCCAGCAACCGCAATGCCATGAAATCCGTTCCGTAATAGAGCGGCGCATCGTACTCAGTGGATCCCTGCTTTGGAATATTGGCTAGGGTGACGCGTAGCCGCGCACCACATAGCTGACGAATACGGGCTGCGTTATTCCCCGCCTGATCCACAAGGTCCGGCCAGATAGTAGCGGCCATCCAGCCCGCACCGTCACGCATCAGCTCGTAGTTGAGAGAGACACCGATCGGCTTGGAGTAATTCCAGCGAGAGGCATACATGCGGAACTTGGCGCGCACAGAATCCGGCCAACGATTACCTCCGACCCGCTCCCCGTGGATGATCGCGTGAAGATTAAAAGGGTCCAACTTTGCCTTCAGCGCGGCATCCATCATGTGATCCACCGCTGCGATTGTTTCTTCGCTGTTTTCTCCGGCCATGAGCCGGGCCGTGTACAACGGCATCGCGTCCTTTGGGAAATCTGGATTCCCTATCTTGACCTTGGCATAACTAGCAGCCGCATCATGGGCCCTAACTGAATAATCCGCTCCTAACGCAATCGAGCCATTAAGGAGAAGACAACAAGCGATGAATCTGAATTGCATATTCGGTAGAGTTCAAGTGCCGAAATGTTTTTCGGTTTCCTTCTGGAACATTGGATTATTTTTAGGTCGGCGGGTTACAGAATCATCCGGCAGCTTACTGCGGTATTTATCTTGATGGATACCGATCTTGTTAAATGGGATCGCCTTGAATCCCGGAATCTTCGTGAAAACCTCTGAATCCGGTTTCAACTCAAGATTACCATTTGCCACATCCACAAAGCCAGGATCTGAAGATGTTACGAAATTGCCGCTGCCGTCAAAGAGTGCTGGGTTAGCCTTGTTCTTCGTGTTCATCTTCAACACGAATGGATCACCGCTCTGAATCACGACGACGTTACCGGTAAACTTAGTACGCTGCGGAAGCTCCGGATGGTTAACCAGCAGGGTGACCATCTCGGGGAACCGACCCGACCATGGTTGCTTGTCAGGATTAATTTCTGTCACGCCCTTAATGAGTTTCGGATTTTTGGCGTAGCCCCGGCTCTCGCCGCGGTCATCCACGCCAAATACAGGACCCTCGGATTTCACGAAAATATTGTTAGTGATGGTATGATCGGGTCCTGACGCAATCCATACTCCGGTGCGCGGTCCGGCGAAAACATTTCCATAAACTTGCATCCCGGATGATCCGTCATCGGGGTTTACTCCACCAATCGTATCGTGGATATAATTATGACGAATGATGATGCCACGCATCGTCCAGTCCAACCACGAATAAAACGAGCCTAGGTCGTCCGAACCATAGCCACAGCGGTAGATTTCATTTAACTCGAATACATTGTCCTGCCCGGAAACCAACACGGCATCACGCGGCCCGTCGTGGATCAAATTGTTAGCTACCCGGATTCCGACGGCCACTTTGTGATTCGCGGCGTTCGGAGCTCCACCGAACCCTACATCCACAGCCGCGGCATACATCGCCTTCAATTTGGCATAGTCGTGAAGATAATTATTAATGACAAAGTTTTCCGACGAAACTAACTTCTTGTGATCACCGCCGGAAATCTCGATGCAGCCCGCTCCGAGATCATGCATGTCACAGCTCCGCACGCCGCTGCGATAGCCATCAATGATCACTCCGGTTTTTGCTAGATTACGGATGATGCAACCGGCCACCAAATTGGACTCTGATTTTTGCATCACAATTCCGTCGCCAAGCGAGCGGTCGAGGGTAAGACCGATAAACTTCAGATGGGCCGCACCATTAACCGCAATCATCGGCGTCTCAAGCTGGGAAACCGTGAGCTCGCCTTTTTCATCCGGCGGCCAAACATACAACATATCCGTCGCAAAATCGATGGCCCACTCGCCAGGTCTATCAATTTCCTCAGGCAGGTTCAACGCACACCACTGCTCCTTACCGTTGCCATCTGGGCGGGTGTATTTGTTGCCGATGCCTTGCTGAATGCCAGCGGCAAATGTGATGGTGTGCGCGGCGGTATCAATCTTTGAAACTTTAATCGCAGGTTCCTCCCAGCCCACACGCCATTGGCCTTTGAGCCAAATGTTAGAATTGTCCATCCACCGGGAAGGGCGCTCATCGCGATATTCAAAAGTGCCCGGTGTCTTCGCGTCGCCATTAACCACCGCTTTTTTCATCGCCACCCAGCCTTCATTGGGCCAGCGCGACAGTGGCAGACGTTTGCCATTCCAAAACAGCTCAAAGATACCCCCGCTGTCATCAAATTTCATTGGAAAGGGTCCCGCATGACTCAGTCCAAGTTTTTTGACCGAAGCGCACAACACTTTGCTAACAGAACTTGGATCGAGCCGTTTCAGCATCGCTTTATCGATCACCGGGGACATTTCCGATGCTTTTAGAATTCGCCCACCCAGCAGCTCGACTGGTCCGTCTCCCACGGCCCCATAGATGATCGGCGATTCGGCGGTGCCAGAATCTGCTTCGTTAAACTGCAGGGTGTCTTGTAATGTATATTTTCCTCCTGCAACTTCGACAGCGATGCCACCCTTGGGCAGTCCACCCATGGACTTGATCTTGCGGATTGCATCGCGGGCACCGGCCAATGATGCAAAGGCAGTGTCCTCGGTCCGGCCGTTGTTACCATCGGCTCCATCAGGTTTCACAAAAAGATGAAAGCTGGGATTGGCGAGATCACCCGGAGTGTCTGCCAAAGCAGCAACTGCAACACCACAGGTTGAAAAAATGAGGAACGGAGTTTGTAGTTTCATTGCTATGTCTAGTGATTAATTAATGGATTACGGAGAGAGAACCACCCGTAGGCGAAGGAAAAGGGACGTGTCTGTGCTTGAATCATTTACATCCACAACCTGTCCGACGATACTAGGGTTGGTTTCGACCATCTGCCAAGTCTTCAAATCCTTTGAGTCCTCCACGACGTAGGTCACATCCGCCCGCGCTCGCATGAATGAAAACTGAAGGGTTGATCCACTTCTTGTCATGCTAGGGCGGGGCGCGTCTGCGGCAGAAACGGGACTGCCACCGAGGGAATACTCAATCAAATTGACCAGGCCATCGCCGTCCGCATCGAATTCATTTGCCGCTGTGCCAATGTTAGCGGTGGTTCCAAAGAAGGTCTGCCGCCATGTCTCGATGGGAGTCAGGACTGGAGTCGCTGTATAGCCTGAGAGGCGTACGGTATTCCCGGACTGGGTTACAAGGAACGTCCCCTCCCCACCCGCGGTGCTGACTCGTTGATCGAATGCGACGTTTCCAAACGCACCCGAGAGCGCGCCGGTGGAATTGAGCACAGTGAAAATGGCGGAATTAGAGGGACTAAAGCCGTTGATGAGCTTCACCGTAAGAATACCTGAAAGTGCGGTGGTGCCCGTTATTGTTAGATAATCGTATTGTCCAGTCTGATAAGCTGTGGCTTGGGTGGTGCCGCCGAGATCCAGCGCCAGCACGCTGGAGGCACCGAGTTGATAGCTGCCAATGACGGCGGTCTTACCTGCCTTGCCATCCTCGCCAGGAGCGAGCGTGCCCACTGTCTGATATAAAGTGTTGCCGGATATGTTACTGCTAGAACTATTGAATCCCCCGCCGGTATTGATGGTGGCTGCCGACAACTGACCACCAGTCCAACTGAACAAGTTTGTCTGAGAACCTCCCATCAAGGTTGTGGCAACGATGGCGCCAGACGCTGTCGCGGATGTGGAAAGCGTGATCGTCGCACCTGAAATCGATGCAATCGTGGTTCCAGTTGGGATGTTCGGATTTCCCGAAATGATCAACCCGGCGATAAGATCGGTTCTTTGGCCGCTCCCACTTGGGATCGTCGCGAAATTGCTGCCAGAGGTGGTTGTCAAATTGACCGAACTACTCGTCCCCGAAATCGGCGCGGCAAGTGTCCCATTGATCGCGAGCCTTCCTCCGGAAAGAATGACAGTATTGTTGTCGGCATGGCCCGCAGTGGTCGTGCCAACTGTCAAATTCGTTACACGGGAAGTTCCACTAACAACTGACAGTCTGTTGGAGTTGATGCCGGAGCCGCCATCACCAAGAATCAGGGAGCCGTTGACATTCAGCAAACTGTTGTCGCCACTTACATTGATATTTAACGAGGTATTAAGAGGTATATTACTGCCGTTTTCCTCGCTGACATTTCCTCCGAATTGAAGCATCCCGTTGGCGATATTCCATGTCCCATGGGAGTATCTAGGATTCACAATACTCACGATTGCCCCGCCGAAGATGTTGACCACGCCGCTAGTCTGTGCGCCGGTGTTGTTTTGACCGATCTGGCCTAACGTCCATGTTCCACCGTCAAATGTCGTCTGAGCGTTAGGCGACGCGATATTGTATCCGAAATAGGAAAAAGAAACGGGGCCGTTGCCTGTCTGACGCAAAGTCGCGAGGGCTTTGTCTCCACCAATCTGGAACATCGAAAAGCTGCTGCCCCCTTGGAAAATCAGAGCGGGTGCGGAGGTGCTTGAATTATTGATCAATCCGGCATTCGCCGAGCCATTGATTGTGCCGACAATGCCTCCCGTTAGAACATCAAGGCGACCGTTAGCGGTAACAGAACCGACTGCGCCGCTGAGCTTAATGGAGCCGGACGAATTATTGCCTCCGAATTTATACGTCGGCAAACCGCCTGCGGGAGCTGTGATATTCAAGTTACCACTGATCACATTGTTAGCCGACAAGACCACCGTACCACTGCCGCCAGCGGTAAGTCCGAATCCCTGACCTCCATCGTTAACCACTCCATTAACCGTCAACGTGCGACCGGCAGCAACGTTCCACGTCTGCGAATCTGCTAGGACAACTGGGCAGCCGATAGTTAAATTCTGAGTCACCAAAGACATGTCGATTCCGCCCGAGCCGATGGTTAGATTCCCAGTGCCGGGACTGATGGCTATCGCGCGCGACGGACTGGTGAGATGGAGTTGATTCACCGTCAAACCGCTACCAATGCTGGCAGTGCCATTGCCATAAATCCCGTTCCACAGAGCGTTGTCCAAAGCCGTTGGCGTTGCCCCCAAACTCCAGCTCGGGCCTTGGTCGAGTGGAGTGGAATTATCCGCCTTCAATGCCGTGCCGGGAATAGGAACTCCCAAGGCCGGTGAAGAGGCAGAAGAACTCCCGGTGGCGTTCGAGGCCGCCACTGTGTAGTAGTAGGTCACACCAGTGGTGAGCCCCGTGTCGGTATAACTCGTGCTGGAAACGTTAATCGCGATGCGGGTGTAGGGACCACCCGAAGCGGCGGCGCGCTGGATATCGTACCCTGCAGCATAAGTCGCAGGATTCCATGTAATCATATTTTGTGCATAACCGGGAGTGACCGTCACACCGGAGGGCGCACTCGGGACAGAAGGATAGGCAGCAGAAGTAGTCTCCGCCCACGTTTGGCCGGCAGGATTGGTCGCCAACACGCGATAATAAAGCGGTTGGTTAGAAGGAGCACCCGTGACATGCGCGGTAAATGACCCGGCAGTAAGGGCTCCCAAATTCACCACTTTGCCCCAGGAAGCTGGGTTAGTTCCGCCATCTACGCTCCCATAATAAACGGAAACGGATGTATTCACATCGAACATCGGATAGACAAGCGTCCCATTCAGCAGGGCTTCCGTTCCTCCACCCACGAAAGTCCCTCCAGAAGTTGTCACATAGGGTGGAAGGACTGTGCCGTTAGTCCGGTATTCATCAGGATACAGCCCGATCATTTCGAACGGGATCGTTTTAAATTCAGGCAGATCCTTGAGAACTTTTGAGTCCGGGCGCAGCCGCAGGTCTTTTCCCGCCATATTGATGAATCCTGGGTCGGTCGCGTAGGAGAGGTTAGGGCCATTACTCAGCACATCCGCACTGGGATCCCAGCGGAAATCCGGCGGATAGTATCCAGCGACGGCGGCATTGTTATTAATGTTAGACCGAGCAGTTGATTTAAAAACAAAACTTCCATACCGCCCGCCGCCGACGGACATGTTATTCAGACAGTCGATTTGTGAAAGTGCGCCGATTCCGATGCTCTGACCTTCGCAGGCTGAGTCCAGTTGGCTTAGATTTCCGTAGTAGTGCCCACTGACAATCCGGATCGTTCCGTCGTAAGTGATCGCGCTGGCGAGGGGCGTATCGTGCGAGTAATTATAGCGAAATGTGTCGTCGCCGGTATCGTCCTCATAGCTATAAAATGATCCCGTATCATCCACCAGTGTACCATATTTCCCAATATTGTTATATTCGTAAATACCTTGTTCCCCGTCGAACTGCACTCCCATCTGCGCGGTGTCGTAGATAGAGTTATGAGCAATACGGTTTTGGATGTTGGTTGCGAGTTTGACCGAAGGTTGGGTAGTGGAAGAATTTTCCGTGATGTTGATCCCCGGCTGGTAAACTTGCGCGTAACGCGAAAGTCCTTCCATCTTCGTATTCACCACAAAATTGCCGCTATTGAACGCACCTGAAGTTCCCGCCCCGATCTGAATGCCCATAGATCCCATCTCAATGAGGTTACAACTCACGACACCATTGTTGTTAGAATTATTCCCGATATAGACCGCCATGTTCGTCAGGTTTTGAAATGTGCAACCCAATACGACATTGTTACTCCCCCCCGTGATGTCCACGGCCGTTCCTAGGCATTCTTTAAAAGTTAGAGTTTGGAAAATCACGTTGTTAGTGCCCGTCATTTGAATCACCGACTTAATATCATCCGCGATCACCACGCTGTTATCCGGAGGCGCACCCGATTGTTCCATGAGAAAATAGAGTTTGTTCCGGTTAAAATCGATGCACCATTCGCCGGGTTGGTCCATTTCCTCGAGCAGGTTCATCACCCAATAGGGCTCTGCTTTGTTTCCTGGGCGCCCGGTATAGCCCACAGGTGCGGCGGCGTATTTGTTACCAAAACCGCCATTCGGCGAGGCGCTGGGTTTGAATTCGATGACCTGTGCAGTTGTATCAATATTGAGAACTTGCGCGATACTACTCTGCCAAGTCACCCGCCAGTAGCCTTGTAGCCAGACACCGCCACGCGGCAGGGCAGACTGCCACCGCGCCACGTGCTCGGCATCCTCTGGAGAATAGTGAAAAGCACCGCCCACCGATACCTGAGAATTACTACTATTTAGATAGATTCCGTTGCCATTCAGATAACCGGTGCCCGTGACGTCTGTCGCGATGCCATTCATCTTAAGTTTCGGCGTTAGATAGTCATCCGCTAGATTGTGATTCGGATACCGCGACAGCCAAGCGCGGGAGCCATTGTAGAAAACGTCCGGCACGCTCGTGGTGGTGGCGCGGGCGTTACGCACTGGCCAAGTTTCATACTTTAGCGGATATGGTCCTTTGTTAGTAAATAATGATGCATCCGTTTCCCAAATTCGAGTGACATCCACGCCCGGAGACACGCGACTTTGCTCGCTAGCAGCAAGAGGAACGAAAGATGCGGAAGCGATCGATCTTGCCGTAGTCAGCACCACATTTTCCCCCGGGTAAGCTGTGTAGATGATCGGTGCACTGTTAGTGCCAGAATCCGCCGAGGTAAGCGCAAAGGTGCTGGTCCGCGTGTAAGTGCCGCCTCTCAGATACACCGTTACTCCGCCCGCCAGGAGCGGACGGGGCAGCAAACGAATCGTGTCTCGCGCTTTCTCAAGCGTCTGGAATGGCGCGGAAATCGTCCCTCCGTTGCTATCTAAGCCCGTTAAAGACACGTAGTAATTGATAGGGCTCGTGGGTATCGGAATTCGTACCCGCACGCCCCACTGCTGAGTCGCAATGGAACCATTCGAAAAAGTTTGCTTCACTTCGATACGATGTGTCCCAACCGCAGACACATCCGGCGCATAAGAAAAGCTAGCGCTTTGAGTTCCAATCGCAGCACCATCCAGGAACCAAACGTAAGTCGCCGCACCGGTCGACCCAGAAAAATTCGTTGATGAACGAGCATCCACTACAGTCCATTGAGCCTGCGCCACCCGTGCACTGGAGACAAAAAGAACAAAACCCAGTGCCACGCGCCAGTTCTGGAGCAGGCTTGAAACGGAAGTAGTAGAACGTGGCATAGGTAAGTTGGCCTGTAATAGAAGGAGCTGTGTTTTATTGAGGACGACTCAATTCCATTCGGTTAGTATAAGGATCACGGATTGCTCACGCGGAGGCGCATAAAACGGCGGGAAGGCAGGGCAGGAGACATAGACACGGTGTCGGAACCACTCGTCTGGCCTGCGGTGGAAATTCCGCTGCCACCCAGAGTAAGTATATGAGAAGGAGAGGCACTTCCAAGAATCCAACCGCCCGATGCAGAGCTGAACAACAATCCGTTGATGCTGCGGCTCGCGGATAGCTGCGGCTGGTTTGCGGTAACCGCGCTACCGAAAAGTGAAATGTTAGAAGTTAGGTCATTCGCCGGCAGAGCACTCCAATTTGCGAGGGATTCAAAGTCATTATTCTGACTTCCTAACCAATTTACCTGAGCCGCACCTGAAACGGAAACTGCAGAAATGAAACCAAGAGTTAGAAGAGGCCGAAGGAGCGTATTCATTGAGAACTGATGTTCAGGCGAAAGAATTGAGGTTTGGCTCCATTGTTCAGGAGAGAAGGATAGGGAACGGTAACGGCGTTCATTTCGTTATCGAATGCAACGACAGTGGCATTGACGGTGTTGTTCTGCCAATTTGAGAGGTCGGCGCTGAATTGCACCGTGTAGGTTAGACCTGCGGTGACGTAATCTTTGCGGCGGCAAAAAAGAACGAAGTAATTCACTCCGTCAGCGGTAACCACTGGACTGAAGGTCGCCATGCCCCGATTGAATTGGCCGCTTGGGGAGATGAATGTAACTCCGCTGCTAGGGACGAGCGGATTCAGGCCGTAGGCAAATTCAATGAGGTTGGTGAGACCATCGCCATCGGGGTCCGCCGTATCGGCGGCGGTGCCAGAGTTAGCAATGGTGCCAAGGTTTTGATAACGCCAGATTTGCAAGGGCGTGTTAGAAGTGTAGGCGGAAAGTGTAACAGTGTTGCCAGATTGAGTGACAAGAAAAGTTCCCTCACCGCCTGTGGTGACGATGCGCTGGTTAAATGCGACGTTAGAAAATGCTCCGCTGAGTGTGCCGGTGGAGCTAAGAATGACGAACGTGGTGGCATTGGCTGGAGCGAAGCCGGGGAGAAGAGCGACAGAAAGGTTCCCTGCCAAAGTGGTCGTACCGGTGACGGTGAGGAAATCATATTGTCCGCTCTGAAATCCAGTCGCTTGCGACGTGCCGCCGAGATCCAAAGCGAGAGTTGCCGTCGAATTAGCAGTGTAGTTGCCAATGAGTGAGGTGCGGCCCGCCGTACCTACTTCGCCGGGGGCGAGAATACCACCGTTGTTGGTCAATGTACCGGGGCTGGAGGTGACGGTTCCCGTGGCGGTAAGCTGGGTCATATTGACCGTGCCTGCTGCGAGAGTGCCGCCGGTGAAGACGAAATTTTGTCGAGCACCGACGCCTTGCGCTCCAATGATCGTATCAGCAACCCGCAATTTCCCTGTGCCACTGAGGGTGAAGGTAGTGGACCCCGTGCCCGTGAGAGCAGAACCTATGAAGAACTTACGGTCGGTCGAAAGAGTGCCGCCCGTGAGTGTATAGGTGCATACGGAGTTCGCCGTGGAGTTGCCCAGATCTAAGTTCGAGGCAGTCACACTGATGCTGCCGCCATCCTGCGAGCCGGTGAAATTACCGCCGTCGGCGCCTGCGCCAAAGGTGCTGCCAAGCCGAAAGCCGTAAGTATTGTTAGATAGAATCTGTCCGCCGTGCACGTTAAGCTTGACGCCAGAGGTATTGAACCACCAATCGCCTTGGAAGGAATGGAGCGTGCCGCCATTCACTTCAAAATTTGGGATATTTCCAGCGCTTCCATTGAGGCTCCAATTACCGCTGTTGAACTGAAGGAGGCCACCGGTGGAGACGCCGTAGTCGCTGATTGTGGTGGTGTAGGCGGGGTTGCCCTGCAAAACGAAGGTCGCGCCGACGTCGGTCTGGAGGCTGGTGAGGGTCACATTGGCGGCGGGTTGCCAGAGGGTGACGCTACCCGTGGTGCTGGTGTTACGGAGGGTGCCTTGACTAAAAACACCGCCAAGCAGAGAGGTGTTAGATAAAGTATTATAAATCAGCTTGGTATTGCTGGCGATGGAAACAGGGCCGGTAAAAGTGGTGCCGCCCGTGAGCAAAATGGTGCCACCGGACGCAAAAGTAAGACCCGTGGCGGCGGTGCTCTCGCCAATGTTTCCTCCGACAGTTAGGGTGCGCCCAGAATTGACATTCCAAGTTTGCGAAGTCTGGAGCACGACCGGGGCCGCAATGGTGAAATCCTGACTCGAAACACTCATGTCGATGCCGCCTGACCCAAGGATCATAGAGCCCGTGCCACTCCCAATCGTGCAGCCTTGCGACGGGTTGGCGACTTGAATTTGTTTTGTGGAGAGACCACTTCCGATTCCCGCGATCGGGGTGGTGTAAGTGCCAGTCCAGAGGGCATTGTCGAGTGAGCTGGGCACAATGCCAGTGCTCCAACTTGCGCCTTGGTCGAGGGTGATGGCATTGTTTGATTTGATGGCCGTGCCGGAAATAGGTGTGCTGCTGACGGCGGGTGTGACATCGGATTCAAAACTTTCACTGACCGAGGCAACCGTGTAGTAATAGGTCGTGCTCGTGGTGAGGGCAGTATCGGTGTAGCTCGTGCCGCCAAAGCTGGAAACGAGGACGGTGAAGGGGCCGCCGCTGCTCAAGGCGCGGCGGATCGTGTGGTTCGTGATGCCGGGTGCGGCAGTCCAACTCAGGGCATTCGTCGTAAAACCAGGGGCGACCACAAGATTGCTCGGCGCGGGAATGGCCACGGTCGTCGCGGCAATGGCGGTGGAGTTAGCCGATTCCAAGCTGCCGCCAACCGCGCTGACGGCGTAGAAATAATTCGTCGCCGGGGTGAGGCCCGCATCGGTGTAAGAGGCCGCGCTGAGGCCCGTGCCCACGGTGGTGAAAGGTCCGCTGGCACTGAGGCCGCGTTTCACATTGTAGGAATCCGCTTGGGTGGAAGACGCCCAGGAGAGCGTGGCGGTGGTGTAAGATGTGGTGGCACCAAGGCCACTCGGCACGGGAGGGGCGGCACTGGGCGTGGTCGCGCTGATGGTGGCAAAGCCGGAAAATCCGACGGTGCTGATGGCGATAACGCGGTAATCGTAGGGCGCACCGCCAGCGACGCTGGTATCGGTGTAACTGGTGGTGTTAGCAGCAAGTGAATTGGTGAAGACGGTCCAAAGGTTCAGTCCTGCGGGGCTGCGTTCGATGCGATAGGCGGTTTCATCAGTGGCATTGTCGGTCCACGCGAGGCGGATTTGAAACTCCGCCGGGTAAGTGACCACGAGCGAAGTCGGCGCAAGAGGCAGGGCGCGCGCGATGCGAATGTTGTCGATGAAAACGGAGGCCTTATTGTTAGATACGGTGCCATTAAAGAAAAGAGTCTGGCTGGCAGAGGTGGGCACAAAAGTAAATGCGCGGTCTACATAAGGTTTGTTAGAGGCAAGCGTGCCGGAAGGCGTGACCGTGGAAAGCGTGGTCGAGTCGAGCTTGATGTTCCAGTTTTGGAGAATGGCACCCGTGCCGTTTTGCCGAATGGCCGCTGCGTAAGTTAGAGAATAGGTAGAGCCAACGGACAGACCCGTGAGTGTCTGACTAAAGGTGCCCAGCCCCTGAATGAAAGCGACCTGTTTTCCTTCGGGAGCAGCGTTATTGGAGGAGGTTAAGGCGGTACTGTTAGCCGTGAGACCGGAGCCTCCCGTGGCCACGGTGCCAAAGGTCCACGACGCTCCCGCAGTGCCGTAAGTGTAAGCGCTGCTCCCCGTACCTTGGTTAGGTGTCTCGAAGCCGAAATTAAGCACGCTGAAATTCGGCGATGCAAAAGCCACCGGAGAAGCTGCACTGGTGGTATCGATGAGGCTTACGGCGGAGACCGTATAGTAGTAAGCGCGATTCTCGGTGGCGGCGGTGTCGGAATAAGTTGGGACATAGCCAGGAACGGTGGCGAGGGTGGTGAAGGGGCCATCGGGAGAGTCAGCGCGTTTGATGAGATAGGAGGCGACGCCCACGATTTCGGTCCAAGCGAGATTGATTTTCCCTGAAGCTGCCGTGGCAGTCACGGTGGCTGGAGCAGCCGGAGCACCCGTCGATCCTACGAGATGGATTTCGTCCACGACGGCATTGCCCGTGGCCTGGCCGGTGGTGATGGCGTTGTTCGTGATGCGGAGTTTCCAATTTCCCGCCGGGAGGGCCGAGACGAGAGCCGTTTCCACGTCAGCCCAGAAGCCTTGCAGAACGATAGGGAAATTTTCGTTGGGAGCCTGCGGTAGAGAAGGCGTGGGAAAGGTGTCGTCGAAGGAGGCGCTGACGACGCCGGGGTAGCTGGTGGTGACGTTGGTGGCGGGGCGATTGAAGGTGAGTTGAAAGCCTTTGGAATTGAGCGCGAGGCGCAAGTCTTCCCCGCGAAAGGCAAGAGTGCGGCCCGAGAAATCCGGCGCGGCGTTATCGCCCCAGAAGGTTTTTTCCTGCACGACACCCTCGCCAGACTGAGTGGAGGTGACGGTGGTGGGCAAAGCCATGGGGTGCGTGGCGGTGTATTGCCAAGTGGCCAATGTCTTGCGGGTGCCATTGGCGGCGACGAGTTCGGCGCGATAAGGCTGACCGTAACACCAGTAAAGGTGGAAGCCGGGCAGAGAAGCGGAGTTCCCGGCGGAACTGGCGGGAATAATGTGCAAGCCGATCTGCTGGTTTTGATTTGCCGTGGTGGCCAACTCAGCGCGCAGGCGGGCGTCAAGGGTGATGCCATTCACGTTTTGCCAAGTGAAAGTGTCCTTCGCCTCGACGGCGGCCCCGTCGCCGGTGAGTCGCAGGACACCCTGAGTGGAGGACGCGCCGCCCGTGCCGCTGGGGGTGAAAGTATAAGAGTTCTCGACAACGGTCCCGGAGAGTGTGGTGAAACCGTTTCCTGCGACGACTTTTCCGGGCTGGGTGTTGATACCGAGGTTGCCGTTCTCAAAGCGGTCCCAGATGATGTCGATGAGCGGATTATTCATGTAATCCATCGAGTCCTTGAATTGCGGGCCGTTTTCGTCGGAATGTCCGCCGGGGCTGGTGAGAAAGCGGACGGTGTTGCCATGATTAAGGTGGCCGTAACGGTAAACAGCGGCCAACTCGGAGCGGCGGAAGTCACCGGACTGGGTACCGATAGCGAGGCGTAGATGCTTAGGAAGAACGATGGAAGGAAGGCCGGATGAGTAGGAATTCCACTCGTAATCGGCGTCATCGTAGTAGGTAGGAACGGAAGCCGTGGGTGTGCGCCCATAGGTCTGCCAGCCAGGAATGCGAGTGGGCAGATTGGCCCCAACGCGGCAAATGAATCCGTGATAAAAATCGTTGCGGAGGTAAGACAGAATCGAGGCGATCTGGCTACCGCCCGAGGTGCCCGTTGCATAAATGCGGGCAGTGTCGATTTTGTAACCGAGGTCAATGAGGCGGAAGGCACCCATGATGGTGACGCCAGCGCGAACGTCGGTAAATTGGCTGTTTCCGATGCCCTGTCCAGCGATGTAAATCAGGTTGTTGTCGTCAAGTGTTTGCAGCCAACTGGATGCCACGGTAGGCGTGTCGCCAGCGTCGGTGTAGGTGATGATGCCGTATTTTTTCGTGATGTCGCTGGCATCAAAGCCGGAGGGGAGACGAATGTAATAGGAGCGCGTGGCGAGGTCGGCATTGTTGTAGGAGATGTCGGCTGCTCCCGTGGAAAGATCGAAATTTGCAGGTGAGATAATGGAGCCAAAGACTTTCGTAGCACCGGCGCCCGGGGCGAGTGAGAGTGGATTCTGCGCCTGCAATTCCTTTAGAAAGAAGAAACTCAAGAAGAAAAATGAATGCCAAATTTTCATGTTAGATTATTGCAGCCTCAAAGATCGCAGATTCGCCGCGCCCGATGTGCAGTGGGGTTTTCTGCCCGACATAGGCAACAACGGCAAGATTGCCCAAAATACTGTGGATGGGACTTGTTGAGTTTCGTATCGAGCGTTGCGGAAAAACGGATCGCGCCGGGTTTATCGGCAGTCAGATGCACAACGATGACTTGGTCAGGCGCACTTGCGAAGACTTCAGTCGAAGCGATCGCCAAGACGAAGCAGAGATTGAGAATCAAACGGATGGGAAACTTCATCATCGGTTAGTTAGAGAGGCCAGTCGTCCGTGCGAAACGGTGATGCAGGAAAACCTGTTTTGTTAAAAAGATTCACTTTCGGTAAATCCGCCCAGCCATAGCGGACCGCAGTGGGTTCCAGGACTTGCGGACTACTCACAACGACGGTATTCCCGGTAATTTTTGCATTCGCAAAAACGAATTTTTGATCTTTGCCAGCAATCACAAATCCCTCCAGCTTTCCATCTCTCTCCTCAAGTCCGCCGTCCGTGTGGGTGAAGTGAACGATTGCTTGGTTAGAAACAAATTCGACAGATTGATAGATCGGACTCGAGCTCGGTATATCTTTCTGATAGGCCAGCGCTAGGGCCGCTTTCACTGCTCGTTCCGCGATCGGCTCTTTTCCGGTGTAATGCACATCCGGTCCACCCATATCGTTGGTTACAACCAGCGCAGTTCGGGGTGTCGAAAGGGCCGTTTTTAGCTGCGTTTCCTGAATCTCCGCGTTCCCGCTTTTTTCGTTCGGATCTGTCTGCCATTTTCGGTTGCGTGCAATTTGAAAAATCAAAAATGGCAGTTCGGGCTGCTTGAAACCGGCGCGCCACTCTTTGATGAGTGCTGGCAACATTTCTCTATAAGTCTGCGCGACTTTCACGTAAGCATTAGTCTCTCCCTGATACCACGCCACGCCACGAATCCGGTAAGGTAATAACGGAAAAACCTCGCCATTCCACAGTGTAGTAACTCCCTTAAATTCGCTTAAAAGACCGGGAGGCTGCGGAGGCGCCGGAAGTTTCTGAGTCAGAGCCGTCGCTTTGTCGGCTTCATATTTTTCTTTAAGTGGACGGACCGCTTCCGCGTGCTGATCATAATCGGCCTTCGCAAGGGCTAACACACTGAATTTATCTTGCGGCCATGGGCCATTTTTTAGTGTCTCCGCAGACATCCAACTCTGGATGGGTGTCCCGCCAAACGAATTGTTAATAATACCGACGGGAACGCCAACTTGCTTCTGGAGTTTATTGCCAAACCAATACGGAATGGCTGAAAAGTTTTTCACCGTTGCGGGATTCATTACCTCCCATTTCACTGCAACTTCGGTCTGCGGTGTTAGCTGCACATTGTGCGGCACGCGACACATGCGGAGCATCGGGTTGTTAGCATTTGCGATTGCATCCGGTCCGCCGTCGGATCGGGCCAATGCCCATTCCATGTTCGATTGCCCGCCACAAAGCCAGACTTCACCCACCAGCAAATTTTGCAGCGTGACCGTGTTGTCACCCTGGATTTTCATGACGAACGGCCCGCCGGGTTTGAGGTTTTGTAATTGAACCATCCATCTCCCATCCTTCGCCATGGTGCTGACTTGTTGACCCTCAAATTCGACAGTCACCGATTCTCCGTCACGAGCCGTGCCCCAGACGGGAACTTCTGCGCTTTGTTGGATAACAGCATTGTTAGCAAACAAGGGATTCGGAATCACTTCTGCGAAAACTGGAAAGCTTTGCAGCACCGCACAAGTTGCGAAGATGTGGAGTGATGCTTTCATGATGGTTCCTCTAGCAGGCGGACGGTCTGAGTGCCCATAGTAGGAGCGCCGGTTTAGTGTATTAGCGGTGCCCACCAGCGGTCGCGATACCAAGCTGTGGAGATAATCAACTATCCGGACCTTGATGATAAACGAATCGCGGAGGAGACCGGGTTCTACATCAAGATGAGAATGGGCGTAAGTAAATGGCATGTGAATAAGCGGCGATAGAGTTTGAAGCGTGCGTCAAGGATTTCGAGTGAACACGCGCCGGCCTTCAGCCGTAGTGGACACTGCGTAGGAATCGGTTTGATCCTGCCAGACGATCGTAAGCAGGGATTTGTCGGCGTTCCACGCGGTCACGGGGACCTCGTCAACTTGGCGATGCGGATAGAGCAGGATCACGAAATTCGATTCCGCACTGCGTGAGCCAATCACGACTTGGGTGCCCATGCCGAGGCTGCGGCCGGTGAATTGATGGGAGTCGTCAGTCTTTTTGTATTCGACGCTGGCGACCATCGGGACGGGTTGCAAGGTGGGCAAATCAGGCACACCGATATCGAGGGTGCGGACGAGTAAGAGGCGGTCGCCTTTCGCGGGGACAAGTGGGGTTGTGCCTTGAAAAGCGCGGTCGAGCACGACGGGTTCGCGGTGGGTGGCCTGGTCGCCGAGGAGGATGTCAGAGCCATTGATCGAGACAGCTTCGATGTCGGACGGCATGTTCATCCGCCATTCGTAAAGGTGCTCGGCAGCGTCTTTACGGAGGTCGTCGATGACGAGAACGTAGGGGTGTTTTCCACGAGCCAGCGTAACCGTACGATAAGCCTTTTGGACCGGATACCATTTGGTGCGTAAGACCCAGCCATCTTCGTCGTCCCACATGCGCGGGTCACCGTTCTCACGGGTGGCGAAGCCTTCGTTGTAGGCTTTGACGACCGGTAGCGGATCGGGTTCCCATTGGTCGGTGGGAATACGCGATTGGAGACGTTCGGCGGCCTCCCAGAAGTTACCGTGATCGCGGAGTTCGAGCGAGGCTTTGGATTCGGTAAAAGTGGATTTCATCCATTGCCAGTCCCAGCAATATTTAGCGTCGATGATCGAGGTGGTTTCGGAGGCATTGTCGCGTGCTTCGATCCAAGCACCGGGCGGCGGAAAATAAGATTGGCCGCGTCCGTCGATGGTAACGACGTTATGATATTTCCCCTCCGTATCGCGGTAGCCGTCGCAGGCCCAAGCGCGACCGAGAGCCGCCAGGGTGAATTGGCCACGGTCGGGGTGATCGTGATTAGCAAAAGTGGTGGCGACTTTGCAATCGACGTGGAGGTTGAGGTCATCGGTCCCCCACCCGGTGCGGGTGTAGAGAATGCCGCTGGCCGGATCGTGGAAAGTGAGCCCACCTCCGACAAAGGCGGCGGCTTCTTTTTGGGCTGCTTCACGAGTGTCTTTCGCGTTGGGAACAACAGGGAGAATCCATTCCACTTCGTTGGCGTCGGCAGTGATGGCGGGCCAGTCTTTCTTCGCAACGCTCGGGACATTCCGGAAAACAAAATCAATGCCGGGCGATTCGGGGTAGAAATATTTTTGCACGGCTAACATCCAAAGGCTCGGGGGAGCATTTCCAAGGTCGCTGTTTGACTGCCACGCGCCGCCGAAAGGTTGCATCGTCTGCACCAGCCACGATTCGGTGTGTCGCCGCCAATGCGGATGCGTTAGAAGATTTTTCCCACGGTTGGCAAAGGCCACGAGCGGCGAACTGATGTGGCCAATGCCCATCGTCTGGTAACCGACTCCTTCGGTGCCCGTGCCGAGCGGGTCGATGGCGTAGGTTAGATAATCGCGGAAGACCTCGTAAATTCGGTCGCGGCCGCGTGGGTCGTCGCCGGGCTCGCCTTCGATCGCAAACATGCACGCAGCATAGGATTCGGTCATGCCGATGTGATTCCAATTACGCCAATGCGCCGGGAGATCCATGCCGAGGGTGAATTTCCCAGCCGTGGCGCGAACGATGAGATTACTAAGCGCAGAGCGTTGTTCCGGCGTCATCCATTTCCAAGTCCAGTCGTAGCCGTAGGCGACTTCGTTGGGGACGAGGTAACGAGTGGAATACCAGTGAAACTCGTGACGCGGCTTGAGGTTGGCGGCATCGACTTTAGGGCTGAGATACGCAGCGTAAGTGGCGAGTGCCGTGGCGACTTGTTTTCCGGCGGGGGCGTCGTCATCTAACAAAGCGAGTAGCGCCTTGGCTTCGAGACCGACAAGCAGCGGATTGCGCTGTCCCCAACGGGTGGCGGAGATGCGACCGGGGATGTTAGTACGAAAACCGGAACCCGGAGGATTATCGTCCTCGGGGCTTTCTTTGTAGGCCGCTAGAAACGATGGGAGGTCACTCGTGGCGAGGGCCGTATAGCATTTTCCCTCCCACGAATTTTTTGCATCGATGCCCTTTGCGATTTGCGCGCGCAGAGCGGCCATTGTTCCGACCCCAGCTTCATTTGCGGCCATGTTTTGGCGAATGCGCGGGAGATCTTCCTCGGAAAATAAAATCCGCGGATGCTGTCCGGCTGGTGGAACGTGAAATAGGCGATCTTTAGCAAAACCGCGTTCATCCGGTTTCCAAGGAACGGCTGGCGATGGCGGAAAGGCAAATGTGCCGTTGAGCGCGCGTTCGACTTTGGCCGCGGGCTGAATCGCGTCGATGTCGCCCACGCGAGGATCCCGAGCGAAAATCTGAGTGGAAAGATGGACGCTAAAGAGGCCAACGGTGATCAGGTAGATTTTCATGGGTATTAGTATCCGTGGGCAATTAGGGAGAGGTAATTTTGACTCGCAGGAAGCGAGGCGAATTTAGAATCGCATCTATGTAAGTGACACGGGCCCCGACGGTTCCCGGATTGGTGACTAAGTTAGTCCAGGTGACGAGATTATTGCTGCCTTGCACAAAGTAGGTGAGTTCGGCACGCGGACGATTGAAGGAAATTTGTAGAAAACCATTGGAGTTGATCGAACCAAATGGGGCCACGTTGTCCGTGGTATTCGGGTTGCCGCCAAAGGCGTATTCGAGAAGGTTGCTGAGGCCGTCGCGATCGGGGTCGGCGAGATCGGCAGCGTTGCCGGTGGCGAAGAGGGTGCCGAAGTTTGCTTGCCGCCAGAGTTCAAGTGTGCTGGCGAGGACGAGGTCCACATCGCCACCCGAGCCTGCGGCGTAATCGAGATACCAGCTGCGACCGGAGGCGGTGAAAAGTATGCGGTTGGCGCGGCCAGCGAAGATGCCAGAGACTGGGGTGGCTGGGTTGCCTTGGTTACGCAGGATGCGGAAGCGGGTGCCGGCGGGAAGGTCGGATGCGGCGACGAGATCAAGCATGCCGCCGAGGCTCGCGGTGGAGTTTGCGCCGGTGAGAACGAGTTGGTCGTAGCCAGTGGCGGAGTTGAGCCGCACGCGCCAAGTGGCACCGGTGGGCAAGGTGAGGTTGCCGCTGATTGACCCGGCAGGTGTCAAAATAGCACCCGAGACGACCGAGATTGAAGTGGAAGCGGTGGCGCTCGGCGCTAAGACGAAGGTGCCGTTGGAGACGGTGATTGGGCCGGTGAAGGTGTTGGTGCCGGCGAGGGTGAGGGTGTTGATTCCAGTCTTATTCAGGCCGGAGGTGCCGTTGATAGAGGGGACGTTGGCGAGAACGCCGGACTGGAAGTTGAGCGTGGTGATGGCGGAGGTGCCGGTGCCGCCGAGGGAGTTGCCGCCGAGGTCGAGCGTGCCGCCGTTGAGATTCAGGACTGATGTTTCGTTGCCGGGGCCGCCGGAGGTGCCGGAGCGGAGAGGGGCGGTGAGGGTGAGGGCGCCTCCGGTGAGGTTGAGGGTGGCGAGGGATTGCCGGGTGCCGCTGGTGGGGGCGGTGAGGGTGGTGATGTCGCCGAGGGTGATGCCGGCGCTGGTGATCGAGCCGCCGCCGATGGTGAGGGTGGCCTGGGCGGTGGCGCCGGCGGTGGTGACGGTGGAGCGGTTTTCGGCGACAAGGATGCCGCCGCGGAAGATGGCGGTGTCGGCGGCGGTGGAGTTGGCCGAGCCGAGGGTCATGGTGCCGACGTGGGTTTTTTGCGCGGCGGCGGGGGCCTGGGAGAGGATGACTTGCTGGAGGACGTCGAGGGTGCCGCGGTCCCAGCGGAAGGTGTCGTTGGTTAATTGGGCGGGGCTGCTGCTGGCGTTGCGGCGGCCGACGACGAGGTTGTTGAGCAGGAGGTCGGCGGAACTGCCGGAGACGTCGAACGTGGTGGTGAGGAGGCGTCCTGTAGTGGAGCTGTTGTCGTTGAGCAGGAGGTTGGTTCGGCTGATCCCGTCGGCAGCACGGAGCAGGAGGGTGGCGTTGGGGGCGCTGGCGGGGAAGGTGACGGAACCGTCGGAGCGGTTGCTAACGCCGGGGCGCTGGCCGATGTAGATGTTGTCGAGGTTGAGGATGTTGTTGCCGGAGCCGAGGACGAGGGAGTAGGTGCCGCCGGTGTTGGCGTCGCCGATGTAGAAGGTGGCGGCGGTGAGGGTGGTGGCGGGGGCGAGGCGGAGGGTGTCGTTGGTGACGGACGAATTGACGCCGAGGTAGATGTTTCCGGCGGGGCCGTTGTCTATGGTGAGGGCGGAGAGGCCGGAGAAGTCGGCGGTGACGATGCCGCCTTTGTTGCCTCCGGCGACGATGAAGCTGCCGCCGAGGTTGCTGAAGGTGGCGGCGCCGCCGCCGGTGAAGGCGATGGAGGTAGTGGTGGTGGCGGTGATGGTGGCGGTGTTGCCGTTGAGGCCGAGGATGGCGGGGCCGTTGACGGTGAGGGTGGCGTTGGGGGCGATGTCGAGGGTGTCGGCGCCGAGGTTCTGGACGGTGAGGGCGGCGAGGGTGGCGTCCTGGGTGAGCTGGAGGGTGGAGCTGGTGGTGGCGGCGGGGGTGGAGCCGTAGGTGAGGGCGGAGAGGCCGGGGGTGGCGCCGTTGAAGCGGGTGGCGCCGCCGTCGAGGGTGAGGGCGCCGGTCCAGTCGCTGTCGCCGGTGATGGTGAGGGTGGAGGCGCCGATTTTGGTGATGTTGCCGCTGCCGCCGAGGCCCTGGCCGAGGGTGACGGGCTGGGCGGCGGCGAGGGTGACGGGGAGGTTGTTGATGCGGACGGGTGCTTGGATCGTGAGGGCGGCGTTGCCGGAGGGGCTGCCGTTGCTCAAGGGGCCGGCAAGGATGAGCGAACCGCCGTTGAGGGTGGTGGCGGTGCCGTTGACGGACTGGCTGAGGGCTGACACAGCGATAGGGCCGGAGAGGGTGATGGTGTTGGCGACGCCGGTCTGGAAGACCACGGAATCGAAATGCCAGAACGTGGTGAGCGTGCCGCTGCCGTCGGAGGCGGGGTTCCAGTTGGTGGTAGAGAGGGTATCCCAAGCGCCGGCGCCGCCTTGGAGGCCGGTGGTGGCGGAGGTGTCCCAATACTTAGTGGTCGGGACGTAGGCGGAGGAGCGGACGACAATGCTACCGTCTGCGGAAAGCCCGCTGGTGTCCCACACGAGACCACTGAGCGCGGGGAGGTTGAGCGTGGTGAAGGCTCCGCTGTAACTGGCGGCGCCAAGAAGAACGAAACGGTCGCCAGCCGCGAGCGCGGTGCCGACGTTGGTGACGGTCAGGGTGCCGCCGTAGGTCACCGCAGTCACGCCCGAGACGCCTGAGCAAGCGGAGGGTGACAAGCGGTCGATGGAGAGGTTGGTGGAACTCCCGGCGGCCAAGGTCAGGGAGTCTTGAAGGGAGAGCGTGCCGGCGCCGTTGAGTCCGGGGGCGAGAATGCCGTTGATGGTGACGGGGCCTTGAACAATGCCGGTGCCGGTGAGGGTGGCGCCGGCGGCGACGCTTACGTTCGACGAGGGGGCAATGACGGCGCCGTCGCCCAGTCGCAGGGTGCCGCCGTTGACGGAGGTGGCGCCGGTCCAGGAATTGGAGGTGCCGTTGAGAACGAGCGTGCCGGCTCCGGACTTGGTGAGCGCGGTCTCAGAGTTGGACTCGGTGACGGTGCCGTTGAGGGTGAGGGTTCGACCGGTGTTGACGTTCCAAGTTTGATTGTCGGCCAGGATGACCGGGGCGTTGACGGTGAGATTTTTGGTGGAGCTCGACAGATCGAAACCGCCCGAACCGAGGGTGAGCGGACCGGTGCCGGAATGGATCGTGATGTCCTGCGAAGGCCCGGTGAGTTTCAACTGGGCAACCGAAAGGCCCTGGCCGATGCCGACGGTGCCGTTCGTGTAGGTGCTATTCCATAAGGCGTTGTCGAGCAGGGTTGGCACGACGCCGGTGGACCAACTGGAGCCGAGGTCGAGAGCCGTGGTGTTGTTGGATTTGGTGACAGTGCCGGCAATCGGCGTGCTGCTGGTAATGTTGGAGGCAAAAGATTCGGCGGTAGGCGTGAACGCGGTGACAATGTAAAAATAAGTCGTGCCAGTTGACAAAACGGTGTCGATGAAAGTCGTGGTGCTGCTATCGACCGTGCCGACTGCGACAAACGGTCCAGCATTACTGAGAGCACGTTTGATCCGATAACCAGTGGCACCGCTCACGGCGTTCCAGCTCAAGGCATTAGTGGTGAATCCGGGAACCGCGGCCAATCCCGTTGGCGTGGACGGCGGCGGGTTGGAAATGGTGGTGTAAACGCGGCTGAGGCTATCGGTGCCGGTGAGACGATAATAGTAAGCCGTGCCCGGAACGATGGTCGTGTCGGTGTAGGTCGTGGCGGTCAAACCAGTGGCAATCCGCGTGAAGGGTCCATCGGACGAAAGCGCGCGATCGAGGTTATAGGTGACGGCGATGGAGCCGGACCAATCGAGGAAGTTGGAAGTTGCGCCCGGGGTTACGAACGCGGGCACGACGACGGGCAAGTAAGCCGAAAGCGTGACGGTGTTGCCCACTTGGCTGACAAGGAAACTGCCTTCCGCTCCTGTAGTGATTAAACGCGATCCAAACGCCACGTTGGCAAACGCGCCGGTCAACGCGCCGGTGGAATTGAGGATGGTAAAGGTTGAGCTATTGGAAGGAACGAAACTATTGACGAGGGAAACGGTGAGATTGCCGCCGAGCGTGGTGGCGCCGGTGACCGTGACGTTGTCGTATTGACTGGTCGCGCCCTGGAACGCGCTGGCGGCGGTGGTGCCGCTGAGGTCAACGGCCAGAGTCCCGCCCGTGCTGAGGGCATAGTTACCGGTGATGCCGGTGCGGCCCGGAGTGCCCACATCGCCCGGAGCCAAGGTGCCGGCCAATTGGGTGAAAGAGCCATTGGTTGCCGCGTCGGTGGAGCGGAGATTAGTGAAGTTCGCGGTGCCGACAGCCAGCGTGCCGCCGGACATGGTGAAGATTTGCCGGGCGCTGGCTTGGGATCCACTGAGGGAGCCGGGAACAAGCAACTTGCCCGAACCACCGAGGGTGAAGCTGGCAGAGCCGCTGCTGGCGGCGTCGGCCCCAATGGTGAAGCTGGACGTCAGTCCCAGGGTTCCTCCCGTGACGGCGTAAGAGGGACTTTTTCCAGCGGCAGTGTCGCTGCCTCCGAGGTTGAGCGTGGTTGCAAGAATTGAGCCGCCGGATTGAGTTGCTATGACGTTCTGAGCGCCGGTTTGGTTGGCTGATCCCGAGCAGCCGAAGCGGAAACCATATTGGGTGGCGGCGGTAAGATTCAGCGTCCCTCCGGTGACCGTGAACGTCTGGTTGGCGGTGGCGAGAGTGAATCGGTCCGTGGGAGTGGAAGTGAGCGAACCGCCTTCAACGCGGATGTTGAAGGAGCTGCTGCTGGTGGTAAAGTTAACCGCGCCGTTTTTTAGCGTGAGGTTCATGCCGGCAACGCTGCCTCCAAAACCAAGGCTGGCGGCGGGTGCCGCGTCGATCACCAAGGTCGCGCCGGCGGTTCCAGTGACGGTCGTGAGGGTGGAGTTGGAGCCGGCGGGGAGGTTGGTGGAGTTGAGCGTCAAAATCCCCGTGGATGAGTTGACTTGGAGCGTGCCCGCGCTGGCGGAAAACATGCCGCCTATAGGGGCGTGGGCGTCGGTGCGATTGGAGCGGAGGGTGCCCCCCGTGATTGTGAGCGGGCCGGCGACGGAGCCGATGGTGCTGCCAGCGGTGGCACCGAGGTGAAGGGTGCCAGCGGTCAGCGTGGTGGGGCCAGTGTAAGTGTTGTTGGCCGCGAGAACGGTGGTCCCCGCGCCGGAGATCGTGGTGCCGAGTCCGGCCCCGCCGTCAGAAACCGCAGAGTTGAGGGTGAGGGTGCGGCTGCTGTTGACCGTCCAGGTCTGGTGGGCGCTGAAAGTGACGAGAGGGTTTACGGTCAGATTCTGTGTTGACGTGCTCAGATCAAACCCGCCGCCGCCGAGAGTCAGCGGATCGCTGCCGGTGTTGATGGTGATCGCTGTCGAGGGTGAGACGAGCTGGAGACGACCGACTGAAAGCCCGGTGCCGATGGAAACTGAGCCACTGCTGTAGGTGCCGCTCCACGATGCCGTGTCGTAGATGCTGGGGACGCCGCCCCCCGTCCAACTGCCGCCCGAGTCCAGCGCCGTCGTGTTGTTAAGTTTCAGAATGACGCTTGAGTTGAGTGCGGAGAGCGATGCCGACTTGGAGGGTATGCTGCCTGCGGGATTGGTCACCACCACGTCGTAGAGTCCGGCGTCGGTGGTTTGCACCAAGGCAATGGTATGGCTGGTGTCATTCGCTCCGGAAATGGGTGCTCCGCCTTTGCGCCATTGATACGTCACAGAGATACCGCTGGCAACGACAGAGAAGGTCGCCGACCCACCGATGGTGACCACCTGCGAAGCGGGCTGCAGGGTGATCTGCGGCGGCACAATCACGGTGAGCGTGACGGCATTCGAGGTGACGCTGCCCGCGATGTTCGTCACCACCACATCATACGAGGCGGCGTCGGAGGCCTGCGCGGAAGTGAGGCTATAACTCGGGCCGGTCGCCCCGGGGATCGGAGTGGTGGCTTTGCGCCATTGATACGTGTTGCCGATGCCGGTCGCGGTCACGGTAAAGTTCACGTTCGTGCCTTGATTCACCGTTTGCGTGATCGGTTGCTGGGTGATCTGCGGAGCCACGACAACAGTAAGAGTCGCCGAGGTCGAGGTGACCGTGCCCTGCGAATTGGTGACGACCACATTGTAGGAACCCGCATCACCCGTGGTGACCGAAGGCAGGGTGAAGCTGGCAGCGGTGGCGCCGGAGATCGACGTGGTGCCCTTGCGCCATTGATAAGACAAGGCTCCTCCGGTGGCGGTGACGGTAAACGTGGCGGGGGAACCTTGCGCCACGCTGAGCGAAGCCGGGGGCTGGGCAATTTGGGGAGAAATGATCACGACCAATGTTGCCGTCGCCGACGTGGTGACGCCGATTTGGTCAGTCACGACCACATCGTAAGATCCGCTGTCCGATCCTTGAGTGGAAGCGATGGTGAAACTGGTGCCGGTGGCGCCGGGGATGGCCACGCCGCCCTTGCGCCATTGGTAGGTGCTGGCGATGCCACCCACGGAGGTTACGGAGAAGCTGGCCGAGGACCCCTGATTGACAGTCAGCGACGCTGGTTGCTGGGTGATCTGCGGCGCGAGGCTGATCTGGGCGATGGCCGCACCGAAATACTCGGGATCAGCGACGACAGCCTTGGCGGTGTAGAAACCGGGGGCGCTCGGGAAAGTGTTCGAACCGTCGTAGGTGATGACCGGGGCAATCGAGGGCTGGGAGGAGGTAGCGGTGACAGGCGAGGCGACGGTGGGCGCGGTGGTGTTGCCCAAGGTGACGGTGACGGCGGTGGCGTTGGTGATGAGCAGTGTGCCATTGGCCGAAGCGGTGTAGAACGGATCGTTGAGGGTGGCGACGACGTTGTAAGAGCCGGGAAGGGTGGGCAGGGTGGTGGAGCCGTTGTAGGTGATGGTGACGGGCGAGGTAAGGCCCTCGATGGGGAGGACGGCGCGGACGGGAACGGGAATGTCGGCGGCGGTGTAGGCGGTTCCGTTGATGTCGGAGAGGTAGGCCTTTTTGACGATCATCGGCGCGAGCAGACGCGAGGCCGGGACCATGGGCACAGGCAAGCCATTCCCGGCGCTGTTGGGGAGCGGAGTGGTAAGGTTAACGTCCACCTCCAGGCCCATGGTGAGGGGAACCTTGGGGGCACTGGCGGGCTGCACCGTGAGCGTCATCGCCTTGGTCGTGGTGCCGTCGACGTTCCGCGCTGAAAGAGTGAGGTTGTAATTGGTGGGGACGGTCACCGTCAGCAGGGTGCCGGAGATCAGGCCGGTGGTGGAGTTGACTGAAACTCCGCTCGGAAGTCCGGTGACGGTGTAGTTTGGTGACTTCGTGGCCGGCACAATATAGGAAACGGGCAATTGATAAGACCAAACAGAGCCAGAAAGAGCGACCAACTGGCTGGGGGTGCGAATGACCGGAGGATAGTTGACGTGCGTGGGCAGGTTTGCCTTGTAGCGGTAGGGGTTGTTCGCGGCGGCGAGACGCACGGCGACCTGGTTTTCATAGAGGGAGCGGACGGACATACGGGTGCCGCTGGACCAGATCTCGGCCTTGCCCAGATAGGGTGCGTTGCCAGATCCAGTTGAGTTGACCCAGCCGGCCACACCGCCCTTGGAATTGGTGGTGCCGAACGACCAGTTCGGAGAGAGCGGCATGTCTTCGAAGGTGATGTAGTCGGTGATGCAATTCCACGCGACGCAGTAGGCGGAAGGGCGCTCGAGCTTTACTTGGAGGCCTGCGGTCGTGGACGAGTTGAGAGTGGAGATGTTGTCCCACAATGCGCCGTTGTTCCATCGGGCGTGGCAACCAGACTCATTGTAAGATTGCGACGCTATACCATCGACGAAGACGTTGAATTCGCCGTCCCAAAACCCGTTGGTAATATAGGTGTGGCGTCCATAACGGGACAGGGTGTTGGAAACGAGGGCCATTTGACCCATAAGGGTAAAGCAGTAGCGGCGACCGCCCTGGAGGATGGAGATGCCGTCGTTGTACTGGCAGCGATTGATAGTGATTTTGCGGGTGCTGTGGTCCACGAAGCCCAGGGCGTAGGCGAAGTAGCGCGAGGTGCAGTCGTGCATGAAACCGTCCTCGACGTTGTTGAAATAGACCGCGTTCCAGATGTGGTTCTCGTCGGTGTCGTTGGCATAGACACCTTCGAAGTAACAGTTGGAGATCCCGACGTTGGTGATGTTATTGAACGCGGTGGCTGGGAGGACGTAGCCGTGCCCCCAAGCGGGGTCCAGGGGGATGGTGATCGCCCCGTCCAGCGTGATGGAGTTCGGGGTGACGGCAGTGATGACGCGGTTGAAGAAGACTGAGGGATCAGCGTCGGCGGTGCCCATGCCGGCGAAGGTGGCTTTTTGCCAGGCGATGCTGCCGGGCCAGCAAATCTGGA
>JANYEC010000051.1 GCA_025363295.1 Akkermansiaceae bacterium | reverse complement strand
GCAAGGTGGTTCCCGTCCTGTGCGGCAGCGCGGCCCGCGACATCGGGATGACCGACCTGCTCGACATCATCGTGCACGAGTTCCCGAACCCGGTCGAGATCGAGCATATTCACGGCAAGCATCCGCAGACAGGCGCAGCGGAGAAGCGCGAGGCCAACGATGCCGCGCCGCTCGCTGTCCTGGTGTTCAAAACGGTCGCAGACCCCTTTTTAGGGACGCTGAACTATTTCCGTGTGCTCTCCGGCGTGCTGAAGGGCGGCACGACCGTCCTGAACACGACACGGGGCAAAGAGGAGCGCATCGGGCAGATGTCTTATGCGCGGGGCAAGGGCCAGGAGCCGACGCCGGAAGTCCATGCGGGCGATATCGGGGTGACGGCGAAACTGGCCGACACGCATACCGGCGATACGCTGTGCTCTTCCGATCTGTTCAGGCAGACGATTCCGCTACGCTCCATCGTCTGCCTGAACGGCGGAACTTGGGCTTCGTAGCAATTTACAGACAAAGATTTACACTACCCGACTTTCAGAACGCCTTTGAAGTTGGTAGCTCACAAAGTTTCGATAACTGGTTTTCTTCAAGTGATAAAGCTTGGTTTTATCTGGATTCTGTCGATGAAGCACGGCTCAAGGAGCCAGCAACCTTCCGAAAAGCGATTCAAAAGTTCGCCAAGAAGTTGAAGACGTGCGCTCACCGTGCACACATTATTGTTTCCTCCCGCCCGTATGCATGGCAGCCGCTCGCAGATCGGGCCTTCATGGATGCGGAACTCTATTTACCAGCGCCAGTAAGCAAAGAAAGTGATGATGAAGAGCCAAAGAAGCGAGATGCAAAAATCCAGAGTGCCCTACAGGTGTTCAGATTGAAGCCGCTCGACAAAAACCGAGCTCGGCTCCTCTCAGAAGCACGAGTAGTGATAGATTTTGAACTACTTTGGGCTGATATTGAGAGGCTGGATCTAAATGATTTGGCTGAACGCCCATTTGACCTCGAGGCGGTATTTTCAAAATGGAATAAGGACAGAACTCTGGATGGGCGGCTCAAATTACTAAAACACATTATCAATCAGCGGCTGAGTGAAATCGATCCCGACCGCGGAAGACGACAACCACTCATTCCGAAACAGGCGCTTGATGGAGCCCGGCTTCTCGCTGCTTCGGTGATACTTACTGGTGAGGCGGGTATCCGAGTGCCAGATAGCTCTCCAAAGCAAACTGGAATCGAGGCGGCCCAACTTCTTCCAAACTGGAATCCTAACGACGTTCAAGCTTTACTGGAACGAGCGATCTTCAATGACATAATCTATGGTGCTGTCCGTTTTCGCCACCGTGAGACGCGTGAGCTATTGGCTGCCGAATGGTTTCTTGAACTTCTAAAAAATGGAACTTCACGGCACGCCGTTGAATCGTTGATTTTTCGCGACCAATATGGAGAGCAGATCATTTCACCTCGATTGCGTCCCATTTTGCCATGGCTCATTCTATTCGATGAAAACATTCGCAATCGTGCTCTAGCGATCCATCCAGAAATTGCCGTGGAGGGAGGAGATCCAGCAGAGTTGCCTTTAGCCATGCGCAGGAAAATTCTGAGTGATATAGTGAATCGTATTGCTACCAAGCAGGACCATGGAGCAGCGACTGATAGTAGTGCCGTTAGTCGAATTGCACAGCCGGATCTAGCCGATGATGTATTTGGACTCATTGGGAAACATACAAATAGTAGTGATGCCATCTCATTTCTATCAAGAGTCGTCTGGCAAGGTAGGATGTCAAAATGTGTAATTCCTCTGCTTGCCATCGCTGTTGACTCTAAACAGCGCTGCCATGTGCGCGTTCTCGCGTCTCGCGCAGTCATGACCTGCGGGACGAATGACGAAAAATTGATACTTTGGGACCGCCTGATCGACGGTAAATCAGCGATTCCTCGTGAAATCGTGACGGAGCTTTTAAACTATTCCTCGGCCGATGGAACGAACGTAAAGTTACTGTTGAATACCCTCGTAAACATCGCCGCATATGAGCGATATACGGCGACCGGAATGACTGAAGCGCTTCATGATTTCATTGATCGACTGCCGCTTGAACTCAGCAGCGATGGCAATTACCCATTGGAGCTACTGGTCAATGGATTAAATCAGATTTTAAGCCAGAAACCCTACATCGAGAGAGGGGAATGTCATGTCTCGGAAAAATATGTTTGGCTTCTAGGCCCAGCAACACATGCAGTTGAAAGGCTGGTCGCCAATCGTCACGACTCAGCACTGAAAAAAAACTCCCTCGCCATCATGTTGAAGGTTCCTTTGGCGCGCTCTTGGAAAAGCGAAAACATAGGTTACTACAAGGATAAGTTGATCGAACTAGTTCCAAAATGGCCTCAACTCAACGATCAATTATTTTGGGAAAATATAGTGAGTGTGCGGGACACTATCTTTGAGAAAAATGGTGAACCGCTGACAGATGTTTGGTCTGTGATGTGGTCGGGACACTATTGGGCTTACGATTCGGACAGCTTTTCAAAAGTCATCCAGTTCATTGAAACACGTATCCTTCAAGACGATAAAATGGTTGCTCTCTCTCTAGCGTTTCGAATCTACAGCGAGGCAGGGAAGCCACCTGAATTGCTCAAGCAGTTGATCTTGGGATTACGTGGAAATTCCGAGCTGGAGGCGAGGTTGATAGAGTTACAGAATCCTCAGATTTCTGAATCGACTCTAAAATGGAAAAAACAAGAGGCTAGCTATGAGCGCAAGCGAGAAAAAGAGCGCAAACAACACGACAAAAACAGATCTGCTTGGATCGCACGACTTCGTGAGAATCCAGACGTTGTCTGCAATCCGCCTGGGCTGGAGCCCGGTGTGTTTAGTAGTGATCAATATTGGCTACTCAATGAAATCATACGAAAGGGTTCACACATAGATCGAAACCTAGCGGCGGAATGGCAATCTCTGACAGATGATTTTGGCGATGATGTCGCTCGTGCTTTTCGAGATACGGCGGTCGCTCACTGGCGCCTATACAACCCAATCCTCCGCTCGGAAGGTGCTGAACCAGGATCGACTCCCTACTCAGTGATATTCGCAATGGTAGGTCTTGATATTGAGTCCCGTGAGGTGACGAATTTCCCATTGAATTTGAAGGAACACGAAGTCGTGCGTGCTATACGCTATATGACGTGGCAGCTAAACGGCTTTCCTGCATGGCTCGAAGCGATGCATCGCGCATTCCCCGCCCAGGTGATGATGGCAATCCAGACAGAAGTCTGTTGGGAGTTTGCAAATACGAAAGCGGATCAACCGATGCACTATATCCTTCACGATTTAGCGTATCATGCACCTTGGCTACATGACAAATTAGTCGAGTCCATGTTTGCTTTGGCCCGCTCACAGGATGTGCCGAACCGCGATGCGTTACGTCATATTCTTAGGATTATCAAAAACGGAGGGGTAAAAGCTGATACGCTTTCACGACTGGCGAAGGACAAAGTCGCATCCAGCCAAATGATTGACGAGCTTCCGACTTGGTATGCAATGTGGGTTGATGCAGAAGCGGAGTCGGGCGTTGGTGCAGTCGAAGCTTGGCTGGCAGGGTTAGCTTCAGAACAAAACTCGCAGGCGGCTCAACGCTTCATTACGGCTCTGTTGGGTAGCCGTCATGATGGCGAGACCGGCTCCCAGATTGGGAGTTTCCGAACATCACAACATCTCAAGAAACTCTATGTCCTCATGCATCGCTACATCCATGTGAGTGAGGATATCAATCGGGCTGGAGGAGGGTGCGATACTCCCGAATTGCGTGACGACGCTCAGGATGCGAGAAGTCAGCTTTTCAATCTGCTCTCTGAGATACCCGGAAAAGAAACATACGTAGCACTCAAAGAGTTAATGAATGATCATCCCGATCCAGATTCCAGACCATGGATGGCAAAGGTGGCATACAAACATGCTGAAAAAGATGGAGAAATCGGACTCTGGACACCCGAACAAGTCGGGCAATTTGCTGATGACCAGACCTGTGTTCCATCGAGCCATCGCCAGCTTTTCGATCTTGGCGTAGCTCGTCTCATTGATCTAAGAAACTATCTAGAACTCGGAAATAATAGCCCTTATAGAGTTTGGCAGCGTGCGGAAGACGAGCCAGAAATGCGAAATCTTGTTGCCGGGTGGCTAAATGACCATTCCAACAACCGCTTCAGTTGCGCTCAAGAAAACGAACTCGCAAACAAGCAGAAGCCAGACATTTGGCTCCAAAGCCCGAATGTGACATCACCTGTTCCTATAGAGTTGAAACTGCTCGATAAAAATTGGACCGGACCGAAGCTTTGCGAGAGGTTGAGGAATCAATTGGCTGGAGATTATTTACGCGAGGAAACAGCAGGCTGCGGAGTGATGCTTCTCGCTTGGCGAGGTTCAAGGTCTTCAAGGAGGTGGCGAATCGGTGAGAGATGGGTTGACGTTTCTGAATTACAGGAGAGTCTCTTTGAATACTGGAACAGCATTTCTAATAAATTCCCTAATGTATGTGCCATTGATATCATCGTGATAGATCTGACGCTTAGAGCAGCTAAATCAAATCAATAGCAAATACCTCAAAACTTAGGATTTCCGTTTGATTTGAAAGATGTCTAAGACTTACCGATCCACATGGCATCACTGCTCAGTCTCCGGCAGCAACGGACGTCTCTCATGCCGAATCTGCAACACCGTGACCCGCGCTGCTTGCTCATCGGTCACGTACAGAATCCTCCAAGCCGATGGCGTTTTCCACGGCTTGAATCGCATCTGGCGGATGGAAATCTCGGGCAACCACCACCCGTTCTCTGGAGCGAACCCATAGCGTTCGGGATTTTGCCTCAGCGTATCGAAAGCGGTGTCCAGCAGATCCAACCAGCGGTCGGCGAGCTCCGCGCCGCCACGCGTTTCATCCGCCTCATACCAAAGAAGCTGATCTTCAATGCAGCGTTCGGCCTCGGATGACAGCAGCAACTCGTAGTCCATCAGCTTGCAGTCCGTCGTTGATCGGCGCGCTTGCGGAGCCTGCCCATCACGGTCGTCACCGGTGCACCGGGTTCTCCCGCCGCGTAG